>JASHUX010000473.1 GCA_030039775.1 Alphaproteobacteria bacterium
TCTAGCGCGATCTGCGGATTCACCAGCGACAGCCGCTCAACCTCGACCTGCCCGGAAAGAAGCGGGATCAGCCGTACCGCAATATCGACTTGTTTGATTTGCGCCATTGCCGGCGTTTGGGCGCCGGGCGGATTGGCCAGCGTCACTCCCGTCGCCTCCACCTTTACGTTGGGGAAGAAACCCAGCGACAGCGGTCCGGCGATGGTCATCTGGCGGCCGGTGGCGCTTTGCACTTGTGCCAGGATCTGACCCTTGAAACTGTCCGCCGAAATGAAGAACGGCGCCACCACGACAACCAGGATCAGCACCGCAATGACGGCGCCGACCACGATCAGCAGCTTTTTCATAGCGGACCCTCCCCACTGGCACGCGGCGCCATTCTAGCCATCCGCGATTTCAATGGCGAGATGGGCGCCGGTCACGGGAATGGCCTGTAGTCGCCATCCGTTCAAATGGACGGGCCACCGGTTTCCGGCCAAGATAGTCGCGCTTTTCCGAAGGAACGCGTAATGGCTGAAGAGATCGATTGGGAAATCCCGGAAGCGGCGCAACCGAAACCGGGCGACTTCGCGTTCGATCTCGACCGCGCGCTGCAATCGGTGGTCGGCATTCAGGCCACGATTCCCGATGACGCCTTCACCGCGCAGACTCTCGGCACCCAGCGCGGCGGCAACGGCGTCGTGATCCGCGACAGCGGCCTTATCGTCACCATCGGCTATCTCGTCACCGAGGCGGAAACGGTGTGGATCACCACCGCCGACGGCCGCGCCACCCAAGGCACCGTCGCCGCTTACGATCAGGAGACCGGGTTCGGCCTGGTGCAGGCGCTCGGCCGGCTCGGCGTGCCAGCGATGGCGATCGGCCGGTCGGGGGCGCTCGAAAACGGTTCGCCCATCGTCGTCGCGGCCGGCGCGCGCCGCCACTCCATCAGCGCGCGGGTGATCGCACGCCAGGAATTTCCAGGCAGCTGGGAATATTTGCTCGACGAGGCGCTGTTCACGGCGCCGGCGCATCCGTTCTGGGGCGGCGCCGCGGCGATCGACAAGTCCGGCGAACTGGTGGGCGTCGGATCGCTTCATGTGCAGCAATCGGTGCCGGGCGGCTCCGCGCGGGACATCAATATGATCGTGCCGATCGATCTGCTGACGCCGATTCTCGACGAGCTGCTCACTTACGGCCGGCCCAATCATCCGGCGCGGCCGTGGATCGGCGCCTATTCGGGCGAAGGCGAGGGCCGCGTCATGGTCACGGGCGTGTTGCCAAAGGGACCGGCGGCACAGGCCGGGATACGCGCGGGCGACGTCGTTTGGGCCGTGCGCGATGAAGCCGTTGGCAGCCTTGCCGATTTTTATCGCAAGCTGTGGAAATCGGGCAGCGCCGGCGTCGAGATCCCAATTGAGCTGGTGCGCGACGGCCGGACCGTGTGGGTTCGCGTCAAGTCGCGCGATCGCGGTTCGATGCTCAAAAAGAACTCACTGCAATAAATTCAATCAGTTGTTAATCGGCGCGGCGGGTCGCATGCCTGTTGCGTCGGCATGCACACCGTTTGTGCATGCAATGTTTACGCGTCTGCCGCGCTACCCGCATCGAAATTTTATGCGCCGCTGTTGCAAATTTGACGCGCCTCTTGGCCGCCTAATTGCAATAGCGTCGGCGAATGTCTTGATGTGGGGAGATTTTCATTATGAATCGTGTTCTTGCGCGCGGGCTGATTATTGTAGCTGGAGCCGCTGCGGCGACCTGCGCCCTTGCCTTCGACCTCGCCTTCGCTCAGACGGCAACCCCCGCGCCCGCCGCGCCGAAATCCTGGTGGGATGCGGTCAACTTATCCGGTTATCTCGAAGCCGGCGTCACCGGGAATTTCGACAGTCCGTCGAGCGGCGTCAATTTCGGCCGCCTGTTCGACGACAAATCGAACGAGGCCGCGTTCAACCAGGGTTCGCTGATCTTCGAGCGCCCGGTCGACACGTCCGGTAGTTGGGATACCGGCTTCCGCTTCTGGTACATGATGGGCACCGACGCGCGCTACACGCATTTCCTCGGCGAGCTCGACCGCACCATGACGACGCGCATTCAGATGGACATTGTCGAACTCGACGTCACCGAGCACATGCCGCTGCTGTTCGCCGGCGGCGAAGAATTGAAGATCGGCCAGTTCCCGACCTATCTCGGTGCCGAGACCATCGATCCGCGCACCAACCCGTTCTATTCGCATTCCTATATTTTCAATTTCGGCCTGCCGCTTAAGGACACCGGCGCGATGCTGGTGACGCATGTCAGTCCGCTGCTCGACGTTTATACCGGCCTCACCACGGGCGTGAACACGTCGTTCGGGCCCGGCGGCGACAATAACGGCGCGCTCGCGTTCGAGGGCGGGCTCGGCTTCAATATCTCCGATAAGCTGACGGTGCTCGCGCTGACCAGCATCGGGCCCGAGGACACATGCGGCGTCCCGGGCGCGCTCTATAGCTGCAACAGCACCGAGCGCGAATATGGCGACGTCGTGGTGACGTGGAAAGTCAATCCGAAACTCACCGCGATGGCCGAGCTCAACCTCGTCCATGACGGCGGGCCGTTCGTCAGCCCCGCCGGCCGGACCTATTCGCCGACCGCGGGCGGCGCCGCCGGTTATCTCGAATACCAGTGGACCGACCAGAT
>JASHUX010000474.1 GCA_030039775.1 Alphaproteobacteria bacterium
GGAACGCGACCAGACGCGCGATCTCCTCCGGCGTGCCGAAGCGGCCGAACGGGACCAGCGACTTGAACAGCGCCAGGCTTTCCGGCGGATTCTCCGCCGCCATCGCCGTGTCGATCAAGCCGGGCAGGATCGCGTTGACGCGGATATTGTACTTGGCGAGGTCGCGCGCCGCCGCCTTGCTCATGCCGCGCAGCGCCCACTTGCTGGCGACATAGGCGAACATGCCGGGCGTGCCGCTCAAGGCCGCGCCCGAGGACGTGATGACGATGGCGCCGCCGCCGGCCCGGCGCATCGGCTCGATCGCGGCGCGTAGGCCCAGGAATGTGCCACGCTGGTTGACGCGCATGACCCGGTCGAATTCGGCGGGATCGGTCTGGTCGAGCGGCTTGGTGCTCAATACGCCGGCATTGTTCACCAGCACATCGATGCGGCCGAACTTCGTGATGGCGTGATCCACAACCCGCACCCACGCCGCTTCGTCGGATATTTCATGCGGGACGATACCGGCCCGGACCAGAATGTCGGTCGCGACGACGTTGGCGCCCTCGGCGCGGAAAAGTGCCGCTTCGGCCGCGCCCTGACCGCGCGCCGCGCCGGTAACGATCACGGTTTTGCCGTCGAAGCGCGCCGTCACGCCTTCTCCCCGACTGCTTTCACCAGGTCCGCCGGCCGTTCATACGGCACCATGTGGCTGCCGGGCCAGATCAGCTTCCGCGCGCGCGGAATCGCGGCGACGAAATCGTCGGCGTAGCGCGCCGGCACGTAAGCGTCTTGCTCGCCCCAGATCACCAGCGTATCGGCCGCAATGCGATGGAGCCGCCGCCGCAGCCCCTTGTCCGGAATCGGCCAGGTGAATTTGGCGACGGTGGCGAGGCCCTGCATCGCCGCGATCATGCGTTCCAGCCCGTCGGCGTCGTTGGCAGGGGCCGCGCCGGTCGCGGGCTTCGCGACCGCGCCGCGCCACAACAGTTCGGGCACTTCATGGGGCAGGCGCGCCGGCAGGTCGGCAACCGGATCGTCGTCGCGCCACAGGCCCAAGGGCGCGATCAGCACCAAACGCGCGACGCGCTTCGGCACGTGCGCCGCGATCTCGGCTGCGATCATGCCGCCGAACGAATGGCCGACCAGCACCGCGTCGTCGATGCCGAGGGTCTCCAGAAGCGTGTCGTAGTGCAGCGCCAGATCGTGGACGTCGCGCAGCTCGCGCGCGTCGGCGATGTCGGCATAGCCGGGCGTAACCGGCGCCACCACGGTGTATTTATGCGCCAGCGCGGCGACCACGGCATCGTCGTCGCGCCGGCATTCGACGCCATGCAAGAACACCACGGGCTTGCCCTTGCCCGCGCGATGGATCTCTTGCGGAACCCCGGCGGGCAGGTCAATTCTTTCTGCGCTCATTGCGCCGCCTCCGCCAGCGCCGGCGTCTTTGGCCACCAGCGGTCTTCCCATTCGCTATGCAGCGGCCGGAGGCGCGGTAGTATTTCCTTCGCAATGCGGCCGATATTGTAGCGCGCCAACTCGTTCGACATGTTGCCGAAGTGGCCAAGCATCATGAGGTGCCCGATCTTGTGATCGCGGCATAGCTCCGTGAGCTTTTGCACGACGGTATCGGGCGAACCCGCGGCGATGGCGCCGGCATCGACCAGCGACCGCCACGACAGTTTCGCGCCTCCGGTCGCCGCCTCGATCCGGCCCATCACGCCGGCACGGATCGTCGCCGCGGAGACATAGCCGGGCGGCATGGCGAAGCCCGGATAAATGTGAAGGCAGCGATCGTAGAAATAGAGCGCCGCCTCGCCATAAAGCTGTTCGCAATGCGCGTCATCGTCGCCGACCGCAACGAAAGTGTTGAAGCCGGCGCGGTATGGATTCGGTTCTTTCCCGCCGCGCTCGACCGCCTGCCAATAGCCGTCGAGCCCCTTATGCGCCGCCTGCGATCCGAAATAGGAAAAGTAGGCGTAAAGATAATCGTGCTGCACGCACCAGTCCCAGGTTTCGACGCTGCCGCCGCCCGGGATCCAGACCGGCGGATGCGGCCGTTGCATCGGCCGCGGCCAGGGGTTGACATAGCGGTGTTGCGAATATTTGCCGTTGAATGCCCAAACCTTCTTCTCGGTCCACGCCTTAAGGATGAAGTCGACGTTCTCGTAATATTTGTCGCGCAGCGTCGCCGGGTTCTCGGCCATGGTGTAGGCGACGTCCATCGGCGAGCCGACGGGGAAGCCGGCAACGAGACGGCCGCCGCTGATCACGTCGAGCATCGCCATCTCCTCGGCGACGCGGATCGGCGGGTGATAAAGGGCGACCGAATTACCCATGACGACCAGTTTCGGTTTCGTTGTGCGCCGCGCGAGCGTCGCCGCCATCAAGTTCGGCGACGGCATCAAGCCGTAACCGTTCGAATGGTGCTCGTTGACGCAAATGCCGTCGAAACCGACCTCGCCGGCATATTCGAGCTGGTCGAGATAATCGTTATAGGCGCGCTCGCCGATGCGCGGATCGAACAGTTCGGCCGCCGGCGCGTCGACCCAGACCGAGTGGTAGCGCTGCTTGAAATCCTCGGGCAGTGCCGGGTACGGCATCAAGTGGAAGAAATGGCATTTCATGGGCGGCGTCCCCGTTGCCGATTTGTCGGCATCTTATCGGGTCGGAGCCGGCTTGGCGCGATGGAATTGAGACGCCCCTGCCGTACATTGCAGCGGGGCAATGACGGAACGGAATTTTACCGCGTGAGAAAATTTTGCTGGTCGAGGAGAACTTGCCTGAGATTACTGACGCAGTATGAATAGCGCGCCGTCGAGGGGTCGAGTCCGACCGCCGAGCACGCGGCTTCCACTGTCGCTCCCGAGGGCGCTGCATATGCGCCGGGGTCGGTCGCGCGGGCGGCCGACATCGTAGCGTCGGTCTTCGACTGCGCCGATTGAGTAAGCGTTTTAACGCAGGCGATAAACGGCGCTTCGCTCGGGTTGAGCCCCAATGCGGAACACGCCGCAGGGGCCGCGCTCGGATCGCCGGCCAGCGCCGGAGCGGTGCCAAATAGGCTGGTACCCAATAAGGCAATCCCGAGAAAGCCGAATTTGATGGTGTCCATTTGTGCCGTCTTCGCCGAGTGGGCCTCAAGCATGGGTTGGCCGAAGTCGGAACACCATTAAAGGATGTTTTAAGCGGCCGAGATCGGCTCCTCGTGTTGAGACCGGATCACGGCGCGGTTTATTCGTCGGATTACCGATAACCCTTCCGGATCGTGCTTATCGCGAGCACGGCGGGAAGGAGGGCGCTGACCACAGGGCATCGCGCGCGACCTCCGAACGTACTGCAGCCTCCATGCGTCGGTCGTCCCAAACCGAGGACTGCGGCGTGCGTCCTAGCCGGCGAGAAATTCGTCGACGGATTTGAGGTTGAGCAAATCGCGGCGGTGGCGGTCGAAGAAATCGAACCGCGCTGTGTCGTCGTCGCGTACAGTGCGCCAGGACTCGGCCAGATGGCGAAGCGCCGCCCGAGCGGCTCGCGATTCAAGGTTGCGGATCGGTTGTTTGTAGATGACGCCGCACCCGGAATCGGTATCGACGGTCAGGAAGCCGGCATCCCAACGGCGGAGAACGAAATCGATAAAGGCCCAATAGGTCACCCCGCACCACTCGCCTTCATGGAAGGTCGGCATCGCGATCAGCATGTTGGGTGGATTGCAGTCGTGAATTACCATGATCCCGCCCGGCCGGAGGAGGGTGAACGCGGCGGTCAGATCGCTGGACGAACATTCATAGCTGTGATACGGATCGACGAAGACGAGGTCGTAACAGGCGCGCCACCCATTCGCGGCGCGGATTGCGCCGATCGCGAGCCGCGATGTCAAGTCGCTGGTGCGATAACGATAGGGTTGACCGTCGTCGGTTTCGGGGGTGCACGATAGGTAAGGCGGTGGACCACCGGCCGCTCGCTCGCGATCTTCGCGAACTGCAACCCGGTGGTTGAGTCGAGATTTCCAGGACGTCGTCCAAACCGTGCTTCGCCCGCAGCAGCTTAACGATCTCCATTTTTCCGAGCGTCCGTTCCATCTCCCCGTCCCCGCGTGAGGATAGCGGAACGGTACGCGCGCCACGATACGGTAACGGCTTGAAAAGTCGCTCTTTCGGCCCGAAAAATCACGGTTTGTGACTGGATTGTCCCGATTTAGGCCCGGTTTGTGCCGGTACCGCGGCCCTGGAAATTGGCGCCGCCGCGTCCCACAATAGGGGCAAGGAGACTTTCGATGGATCAAGGGACTCAGACCGAACTTGAGGCCGCCGCGTTCCGCCGCCTCGTCGAGCATCTGCGCGAGCGCACCGATGTACAAAACATCGATTTGATGAATCTCGCGGGTTTTTGCCGAAACTGCCTATCGCGCTGGTATCGTGAAGCGGCGGAAGAGCGCAAGATTCCGCTGAGCGATCCCGACGCTCGCAAGATCGTCTACGGCATGCCGTACGACGAATGGAAGGCGAAGTACGCGAAGGAAGCGACGCCGGATCAGAAGGCCACCTTCGCCCAAGCGCGGAAGCACTAGACGATGACCATCGCCGCGCCGCGCCGCGCCAACCGAGATATCGACACGATCCTCGCGGCATTGCGCCAGCGCTTCGGCGATCGGCTCTCCACCGCATCCTCCGTGCTGGAACAGCATGGCCGCGACGAGAGCTATCACACCACGCTGCCGCCTGACGCCGTGGTCTATGCGGAATCGACCGACGACGTGGTTGCGGTGGTCGATCTCTGCCGGGAATACAAAGTGCCGCTGATTCCTTACGGAACCGGCACCTCGCTCGAAGGCCACGTCGCGGCGCTCGAAGGCGGCATCTGTCTCGACGTGTCGCGCATGAGCAAAATCGTGCG
>JASHUX010000475.1 GCA_030039775.1 Alphaproteobacteria bacterium
TTGCGACATGCCGGCGACGGGCAGGTAAATGTCCATGCCCGCATAACGGCGGAGTCGGGCGATTAATTCAAGTCAGTGGACCTGCCCGTACCGGCGACGGCGGCTAGAACAACCATGTCTCGGCGTTCAGGACGGGCGCGCCGTCGCTTGCCAGCTTCAGTCCCTTGACGCAGCGGATCACGTACCAAATGAACCAGAACACCAGGATGAAATATCCGATAAAAATGAACGAGGTGACGGCGCCGATGAACACATAAAGCAGGCCCATCCAGAATGTGCGGATCTGATAATGGTAATGGGTCCGCACCCAGTGCGGCGCGCCGTCGCGGAATATGTACGCCATCACCACCCCGATGATGGACGTGACGCCGATGACCAGCCCCGCCAAATACAGCACGTAGATAACTGTGACTGTCTTGCCTTCTTGCGGCGTAACGTTCGACGATTCGACGGTCATTTCTGTCCCCCGATGACGCTGCGATGTCGGAGGGGATTGTATCAGGAGGGCGTCGTCGTCAATAGCCCATCACAATCGAAGCAAGCCCGTCATGTCGAACACCAATTTCAAATGCGGTTCGGCGATGGCCTGAGCCCGCTCAGCGCCGTGCCGCAACACGCCGTCGATATAGCCGGGATCAGCCATCATCCGATTCATCTCGCCGCCGATCCTTCCCAGCGTGGCCGAGGCGCGCTCGGCCAGCGCCGCTTTGAAATCGGAGAAATTCTTTCCGGCGAAATGCGCGACCACCGTTTCCATCGTTTCGTCCGTCAGAGCCGCATAGATGCCGAGAAGATTGGCGGCCTCCGGCCGCATTTCCGCTTCCTTGACCGAATGAGGCAATGGCTGCGGATCGGTCTTCGCCCTGCGGATTTTTAGCGCGATTGTGTCGGCGTCGTCCGTCATGTTGATGCGCGAATAATCGGACTCATCCGACTTCGACATTTTCTTGGTGCCGTCGCGCAAGCTCATGACGCGCGTGGCGGCGCCGAAAATCTGGGGCTCGGGCAGCGGAAAGAAGTCGGTGTTGTAGCGTCGATTAAACGCACCCGCGATGTCGCGCGCGAGTTCCACATGCTGCTTCTGATCTTCGCCCACGGGAACGTGCGTCGCGCGGTAAAGCAGGATGTCGGCCGCCATCAGCACCGGATACGAATAAAGGCCAAGACCGGCATTGTCGCGGTCCTTGCCGGCCTTGTCCTTGAATTGAGTCATGCGGTTCAGCCAACCGAGCGGCGTCAGGCAGCCGAACAGCCAAGCGAGCTGCGTATGCGCGGGCACCATGCTCTGGTTGAAAATGATGCACCGTTCCGGATCGATGCCCGAGGCAATGTACGCCGCCGTGACCTCGCGCGTGGCGCTGCGGAGCTCCTCGGGCTCTTGCGGCAGCGTCAGCGCGTGGAGATCGACGATGCAGAAGATGCATTCGTAATCGGCCTGCAGCGCTACCCAGTTCCGGATTGCGCCAAGATAATTGCCGAGGTGGAGATTTCCGGTGGGCTGAATGCCCGAAAAAATGCGTGGCATGAGCGCTGTTATCGCCGTGCCCCTGCATAGGGTCAAGCCGTCTGCCGGCCCAATCGCCGAAGCAATTCTTGCCGGTCGATACCGGCGAATGCGAGGGCGAGGGCAAAAAACGCGCCGATACCGCCGCCTACCAAAACGGCCAGAGCCAGTATCTGCGCCGGTAGACGACCGTCGAGTGCGGCGCCCAACGCATATTCCAAGAGCACCAGCACAACGCCCGTGCCGATCGCCGCCGCCACAAGCCGCGGCAGGCGGTGACGAGCTCCGGCATCGAGATTGAAATGACCGCGGCGCGCCAAGACCCAGCACAGTCCGACGGCGTTGACCCATCCGGCGATGCTGGTCGCCATCGCCACGCCGACATGCGCCAATCCCGTGCCGAGCCCTAGGCCGATCGTCAGCACGATGTTGATCGCCACCGTCACCGCACCGATGATGACCGGCGTTCGCGTGTCGTGTCGCGCAAAAAATCCGGGCGCCATGACCTTGATCAAAACGAACGCGGGCAATCCGCCGGCATAGGCGGCGAGTGCCGGCGCGGTGAGGCGCGCGTCGGCGGCAGTAAATCGGCCGTGCTCGAACAGCACCGTCAGAATCGGCAAGGCCGCGACGGCGAGCGCCATGGCGGCGGGCAACGTCAGAAGCAACGCCAATTCGAGTCCGCGATTGAGTGTCGCGTTGGCGGCGCCGGTATCGCCGGTCCGTACCTGGCGCGACACGGTCGGCAAGATCGCCGTGCCGACCGCGATGCCGATCACCGCCAACGGCAATTGGTTCAGCCGATCGGCGTAATTGAGAAACGAAACCGACCCGGTGGGCAGCAAGGATGCGATCGCGGTCGAGACCAATAGGTTGATCTGCGTGACGCCGGCGCCGAACACGCCGGGAATCATAATTTTCAGCAAGCGCCGCAGTTCGGGTGTGAGGCGCGGGATCGGCAGCGAGAGCGGCATGCCCGCGCGCCAGCACGACGCCATCAGCCACAGGAATTGCGCGACACCCGATATCGTCACCGCCCAAGCCAACGCTTGGCCCGTCAGCGGGCGCACACCGACCAATGCCGCAATAAGGAAAATATTCAGGAGCACCGGCGTGATTGCGGCGGCGGCGAAGCGATCGAGCGAGTTCAATACGCCGCCCTGCAGCGCGACCAGCGATATGAACACGAGATAGGGAAACATGATGCGCGTCAGGTCGAGCGCCAGCGCGAATTTCGCGGGATCGGCCCGGAAACC
>JASHUX010000476.1 GCA_030039775.1 Alphaproteobacteria bacterium
TGGGAACGCGCGAGTCCGTCCGCCGTCAAGGTCGCGGCGTCGTTTGCCGCCGGCTCGCGCCTCGGCCGTTGCCTTTATTTCAGTCGCAACCTCGTCCCGTCGGGCGACGGGCCGCACTATCACCATATCGGCATTTACGCCTTCCGCCGCGCCGCGCTCGACCGCTTTGTCGCGCTGCCGCCATCGCCGCTGGAGCGTCGCGAGAAGCTGGAGCAGCTGCGCGCGCTCGAAACCGGCATGCGAATCGACGTGGCCCTAGTCGATACGGTGCCGATGGGAGTGGATACGCCGGAGGATTTGCAGCGCGCCCGCTTTTTGCTACGTCCGAAAAAGTCATGAGCAAGAAATCCGATCCCGCCAACACCATCGCCTTTCAAGGCGCGCCCGGTGCCTATTCCGATCTCGCCTGCCGCCAGGTATTTCCGCGCATGGCGACGCTGCCTTGCGCCGATTTCGAAGGCGCGATCGCGGCGGTGCGGCGGAATCGGGCACGGCTCGTCATGCTGCCGGTCGAGAACTCGGTCGCGGGCCGCGTGGCCGACATTCATACGCTACTTCCTGGCTCAAATCTTCATATCGTCGGCGAACATTTTCAGCGCGTCGAACATCATCTCCTGGCGCCCAAGGGCGCGACGCTGCGAGGATTGAAGACGGTCTATTCGCATGTCCATGCGATCGGTCAGTGCCGCCGTTTGATCCGCGCGCTCGGCGTGAAGGCCGTGGTCGCAGCCGATACCGCCGGTTCCGCCGCCGAGGTCGCGGCCCGCGGCGACAAAACCGCGGCCGCGATCGCATCGGAACTCGCCGGCAAAATATATGGTCTCGTATCGCTCAAGAAGAACATCGAAGACGCCGAGCACAACACGACGCGCTTTCTCATCATGGCACGCGAACCCAAATGGCCGAAGCGGGGTGCCGGCCTTACCGTTACGACCTTCGTCTTCGCGGTGCGCAACGTTCCGGCGGCGCTTTACAAGGCGCTCGGGGGCTTCGCCACCAACGGCATCAACATGACCAAGCTTGAGAGCTACATGGTCGGCGGCCAGTTCACCGCAACGCAGTTTTATGCCGACGTCGAGGGCCATCCCGAGGATCGGCCGCTTAAGCTTGCGCTCGAGGAGCTGGGCTTCTTCACCCGAGAGTTGACGATTCTCGGCGTCTACCCGGGTCACCCGTTCCGCCGCGAAGTGACCCGGGGCGAGGGAGACTGAAATGCCGGACCAGGATCAGGACGCGCTGGTGGTGGCGCAATTCGGACCGCGCGCCGCCGCTTATGTCACCAGCGCCGTGCACAGCCAGGGCGAGGATTTGAAGCAACTGGCGGCGATGATGAAGGGCCGCCGCGAGGCGCGGGTCCTCGATCTTGGCTGCGGCGGCGGCCACGCCTCATTCGCCGTGGCACCGCAGGTAAAGGAGGTCATCGCTTACGATCTTTCCCGCGACATGATCGACGCGGTCGCAGCCGAGGCCGGGCGTCGCGGTCTTAGCAATGTCGCCACACGGCAGGGCGCCGTCGAGCAGCTGCCGTTCGCCGACGGCGAATTCGATCTGGTAATGACGCGCTTCAGCATGCATCACTGGACCGATCTCCCGAAGGCATTCCGGGAAGCGCGGCGCGTGGTCAACGTCGGCGGCCACGCGGTGTTCATCGATACGATGTCGCCAGGGAAGCCGGTGCTCGACACATTCCTGCAAGCCTTCGAGCTGTTCCGCGATCCGTCGCATGTCCGCAATTATTCCGAGGCGGAACTCCGCGCAGCGCTGGCGGCGGCAGGCTTCGCCGTTGATTCGGTTACGGTCCGGCGTATCCAAATCGCATTCGGCTCATGGATCGAACGCATGCGCACGCCGCCCGTACAAGCGGACGCGATCAGAGCGGTGCAGCGGCAAGTCTCGGATGAGGCGCGACGATACTTTGCCGTCGCCGACGACGGGTCGTTCGAAATGGATGCGATAACGATTGAGGGTGTGCCGGCCTAGGTCGAGCCTTCGAGCAAATGGCCGATGGCGTTGAGCGGACCCACATGGTCGCAGACCACCTTGAAGGCGGCGAGCATCGGCACCGCCAATAGCGCGCCTGGCGTGCCCCACATCCAGAACCAGAACACGATCGCGACGATGATCGCCACGGGATTGAGACTGAACCGGCGCGCCATCACGGTGGGCGTGATGAACTCGCCTTCCAGCAACACGAAGCACGTGTAAATGCCGACCGGCAGCACCATTCGCCAAGTGTCAAAGGTGAACAGGCCGGCCATGAAAAAGATGATGCCGGCACAAAGCGGTCCTAGGAATGGTATGAAGTTGAAGCAGAACGCGATCGCGCCCCATAGGACCGGCGCCGGCATGCCGCAGAGATAAAAGGCCAGGCCGGTCAGAAAACCGAGCCCGGCATTGATAATTGTAATTCGGAGCAGATAGCCCGAGATACTGTCTTCGATTTCGTTGACGATCTCGACCGCGCGCTTCTTGTCGCTAAGCCGCGGCATGATCTCGACCAGCCGGCGCTTGAACGTGTCGCCCGCGGCGAGCAAGAAGAACAGCAGGACGATCGTCGTACCGACACTGCGCAGCAGCGATTGCGTGTTCGAGGCAAGGAAGCCGCCGATCCCCGGCCCGGCGACAGTGACCGTCTGCGTCGTCGCGGACGGCGCGACGAAGATGTGCTCGACTTGATGCGCCGTACTCTGGAGGATTTGCAGCGGGCGCTTGATGAACTGAATCCGATTTTGGATTTGGCCGTAGCTCCCGGGAATTTTCCCGATCCAATCCACGGCGGGTCCGCCGATCGCGGAACCCAGCCCGCCCAGCGCGCCAAGCAACACCAGCATCACGATCAGCACCGCGACGAGCCGTGGTACACCATGTCGGATCAAGAAACTCAGCGGCAATTGCAAGAACAAGCGCAACAGCATTGCCAGCAATAACGGGACGAAAACCGCGCGCAAAGTAGAGCGTGTAGAAGGCGAGCAACGCCAATATCCCCGTCAGGACGACGTTGCGAAATTCCGTCGGCAGCTCGATTTCCGGCCGAGGCGGCTCCCGTGGTAACGCGGGAGGTTGCGGCTCGATGTCGATTCTGGCCATGCCTAGTGCCGACCGCCTTCATAGGTTGGAGCTGTTCGCCCGCCGCTGGTTAATCGCCCGGAATCGGTGTGCCGGACTTAGGACCGGATTGCGGACTTCTTGTGGTGTGATTGTGATGAATGCGCGATTTCCCCCGCGGTGCGGCGGAGCGGGGAATGGCAAGCGGGCGCGACGTGTTCCCCTTCTACGTTTCGCGTGACGGCGGATGCTGTCGCCAATCTGCAGAACGAAGGAGGAGCCCGATATGCGCACATCATCCGTCAAACTCGCCGCACTCGCCTTGACGGCGGCAACATTCACGTTGCCTGCGTTCGCACAGACGAACCCGCCATCGCCTGGCGGCACACCGCCCGCGTCGATGTCGCCCAGCGGCACGCCGTCGGGCTTGACCGCGACCCCGAAAATGACTCCGCCGCCGGCCGACGTGCAGAGGAGAGACACGGCGAAAACGCAGAGCGACGCGGCGATGAAGAACAGCACCGCGGCAAATCCCGACGCCGGGATGATGGGAAAACGCGCCAGCAAGATCATCGGCATGAGCGTGGTCAACGATAAGGATGAGACGATCGGCAAAGTCGACGACATCTTGATCGGTCCCGACAACAAGGCGACCGCGGCGGTGATCTCGGTCGGCGGTTTCCTCGGCATCGGTTCCAAGTGGGTCGCGGTGCCGTTCGAACAATTGAAGCCAGCGTCTAACGACAGCAGGTCGTTGACGATACCGAACGCCAGCAAGGAGCAGCTGAATTCGATGCCGGAATTCAAATACGGCAACGGCGCCTGAGCGGCGTTTGCCATTACGTAGCGAATGGAGGCAGCCCGCGAAGCAATCGACAAAGCGACCGGCAAGTAGGAGAGGCGGCGAGGTGGGCGGCGTTCAGGTCGAACCCGCCCGCTTCGCCTCCGTCTCAAGGGATAAGGCGACAAGCGAAGGGGTCTGAGCGATGAAATACGCACTGCTATGGTTGTTGGGCGTCCCGATCCCGGTGCTCATCATTCTTTATTTCGTGCTGCATTGACCGGGTCAGACCGGCGTCAACTCGATCCGTAACCGCCGCGGTTCGGGCCGCGGCTGGGCGATCTTCAGATTGAGGTCGGCGGCGAAGAGTTGGCAGAGATGCGCATGGACGCCGCGCGCCGTCAGGTTTTCGATCGGCATATCGCTGCGCAAGCCGGCCTGCGCCTCGGGCGTGAGCCGAACCGTGTCGCCGTCGGCCTCGACCACCATGCCGCCGCCGGCGCCGTTGCCGCGCACGCTGACCGTGCCGCCGCGCGGCAGCGCTTCGGCCGCCAGGACGACCAGCACACAGGCGAGGCGCTGCCAGGCCATCGCGCGCGCCGGCTCGTCGGCGGGCCAATCGCAACGCACGTTGCCGGCCTCGAAATATTTCTGCGCCAATTCGCGGCCGATCTGCGGCGAGGCGCCTTCGCCCGGCAGCGAGCCATAGGCAAAGCGATAGAATTGCAAGCGGCGCGAGACGGTGCGGGCGCTGGTGGCGACCAGGCGGACGGCGTCGGCGGCGAAATCGGGGTCTTCCTCGCTCATCAGCTCGACCCCGTTGACCACCGCCGAGACCGGCCCGGCCAATTCGTGACACAACCGCGCGCTCAACAGCTCCATCACGCGCATATCGAGACTGATGCCCATAGCGGCTCCTAAAACTCCCGCGCGCTATTATTGCCGCGTCCGTCTCACCTCGCACCCGGAAACATGATGAGCGACCTCGAAGCCGATAACCGTGGCGGGTCGATAGGCACCACCGTATATAGCGGTTGATCCTTGGCCCGCCCACCGTCGCCATGGTAAGCGTTGGATTCTCGAAAACATAACGCCGCGCCCCCATATACAACGCATCATGCTCGATCCGTTCGGCCGTTCCATAAGTTATCTGCGCGTGTCGGTGACCGACCGCTGCGATTTCCGCTGCGTCTATTGCATGTCGGAAGACATGACGTTTCTCCCGAAGGCGGAGATCCTGACGCTGGAGGAACTGGACCGGCTCGCGGGCGCGTTCATCCGGCTCGGCGTGAAAAAGCTGCGCTTGACCGGCGGCGAGCCGCTGGTGCGGCGCAACATCATGCATTTGTTTCAGTCGCTCGGGCGACATTTGACGACCGGCGCGCTCGAGGAATTGACGCTCACGACCAACGGCAGCCAGCTCGCGCGCTACGCCGCGGCGCTGAAGGACGCCGGCGTCAAGCGCATCAACGTGTCGCTCGACACGCTCGACGCCGCCAAGTTCAAGGCGATCACGCGCTGGGGCCGGTTCGAGCAGGTCATGTCCGGCATCGAGGCGGCGAAGGCCGTGGGCCTTCAGGTCAAGCTCAACGCGGTCGCACTCAAAGGCGTCAACGACGACGAGTTCGACCGCATGATCGCCTGGTGCGGCGAAGATGGGTTCGATCTGACGCTGATCGAGGTCATGCCGATGGGCGAAGTCGGCGCGGGCGCGCGCGTCGATCAATATCTGCCGCTGTCGATGGTGCGGTCGGAGCTTAGGAAGCGCTGGACCCTCAACGAGAGCGATTACAAGACCGGCGGCCCGGCGCGCTACTACACCGTGAGCGAGACCGGCGGCCGGCTCGGCTTCATCACGCCGATGACGCATAATTTCTGCGAGAGCTGCAACCGCGTCCGCCTGACCTGCACCGGCACGCTTTATATGTGCCTGGGGCAAGAGGACGCCGCCGATTTGCGCGCGCCGCTCCGCGCCTCCGAAAGCGACGCGCCGGTCGAGGCTGCGATCCGCGCCGCCATCGACCGCAAGCCCAAGGGGCATGACTTCATCATCGACCGCCGCCACGACCGGCCGTCGGTGCCGCGCCATATGAGTGTGACGGGCGGCTGAGCCTCACGCGTTCGTCCCGGTCCTTCGGATCAATGGGAATGACTCGCTATCCCGCCAAGGGCATAGTCCCGGTGCATTTGCCGTAGCTCATATTTGGCGCGGGGGGATAGCCGATGAGCCTTTCGGTGCAGGCCTTGAATCGGGGAAACGGTGCCTCGCTCCGGAGCCGGATATTCGTCCTTTTTGTAACGCTGTGCTTATTCAACGCCGCGGCGTGGGCTTGGGCGCTGTTCAGCTTCCGGTCGTTCCCGGTGCTGCTGGGGACGGCGCTGCTTGCTTGGACGTTCGGGCTGCGCCATGCGGTCGACGCCGACCATATCGCGGCCATCGACAATGTGACGCGCAAGCTGATGCAGGCCGGTCAGCGGCCGGTGGCCGTCGGCTTCTTTTTCTCGCTCGGGCATTCGACCATCGTCGTGTTGGCGTCCGCGGCCGTGGCCGCAACGGCGACGGCGTTCAAGGACCGTATCGAAAGCTACCACGCCCTTGGCGGCGTCATCGGCACGTGCGAGTCGGCGGCGTTCCTGTTGCTGATCGCCCTCGTCAACGTCGCGATCCTGATGCGGGTCTACCGCACGTTTGCCGAGGCCAGGGCCGGGCGTCGCGTCGCCGAAGCCGACCTCAACGACGTCCTGACGGAGGGCGGCTTTCTGGCGCGGCTGTTCCGGCCCGCGTTCCGCCTCGTGACGCGCAGTTGGCATATGTATCCCGTCGGCTTTCTGTTCGGATTGGGCTTCGACACCGCAACCGAGGTCGGGTTGCTCGGCATCGCGGCGGCGGAAGCCTCGAAGGGTCTGCCGATTTGGTCGATATTGGTGTTCCCGGCGCTCTTTACCGCCGGCATGTCGCTGATCGATTCGGTGGACAGCGTCCTGATGTTGGGCGCGTACGGTTGGGCCTTCATGCGGCCGATCCGCAAGCTCTATTACAACCTCACGATCACCTTCGTCTCCGTCGTCATCGC
>JASHUX010000055.1 GCA_030039775.1 Alphaproteobacteria bacterium
CCGGCCGCGTCGCGCGGACGCCCTTGGCGCCGAACGCCTCGGCCAGCTTCACGAAATCGGGCAGCGCCGCCGTGTAGCTTTCGGAATACCGGCCGCCGTGCATCAGCTCCTGCCATTGGCGCACCATGCCCATGTATTGGTTGTTGACGATGAAGATCTTCACCGGCAGTCGGTACTGCGACACGGTCGACATTTCCTGAATGTTCATCAGGATCGAGGCCTCGCCCGCGATGTCGATCACCAGCGCGTCGGGATGGCCGATCTGCACGCCGACCGCCGCCGGCAAGCCGTAGCCCATGGTGCCGAGCCCGCCCGAGGTCATCCAATGCCGCGGTTCTTCGAACCTGAAAAGCTGCGCCGCCCACATCTGATGCTGGCCGACTTCGGTGGTGATGAACACGTCCTTGGCGCCGCGCGTCAGGGCGTAGAGGCGCTCGATCGCGTATTGCGGCTTGATGATCTTGTCGGACTTGGCGTAGCGCAGCGATTGCTTCGCTTTCCAGCCGTCGATCTCTTTCCACCATTTCGCCAGATGCGCCTTGTCGGGCTTGAAGCGCTTGGCCTTGAGCTGTGCGAGCAACGCCTCGAGCACAGCGCCGGCGTCGCCGATCACCGGCACGTCGACGCGGATGTTCTTGTTGATCGAGGACGGGTCGATGTCGATGTGGATTTTCTTCGATCCGGGCGAGAACGCGCTGACCTTGCCGGTGACGCGGTCGTCGAATCGCGCACCGACATTGATCATCAGATCGCAGTCGTGCATCGCCAGGTTCGACTCATAAGTGCCGTGCATGCCGACTAGGCCGAGATACCGGGGGTCCAACGCGGGCAATGCGCCTAGCCCCATCAGCGTCAAGGTGCATGGAAAACCGGTCAACGCCACCAGTTCGGCAAATAGCTTGCACGCTTTCGGCCCGGAGTTGATCAAGCCACCGCCGCCATAAAACAGCGGCTTCTTGGCATTCATGATCAACTCGGCTGCGGCAGCGACACGCGTCGGATCGGGCTTGGTCTGCGGCTGATAACGCCGCTGCGCGCGATCATCCGGCTCCTGATAGGTGCCCGTCGCCATCAAGATGTCCTTGGGCAGATCGACCACGACCGGACCCGGGCGACCGTTGCGCGCCACGTAGAACGCTTCGTGCATCGTGCGCGCCAACTGGTTGACGTCCTTCACCAGGTAATTGTGCTTGGTGCAGGGACGCGTGATGCCGGTCGTGTCGGCTTCTTGGAAGGCGTCGTTGCCGATCAGATGCGTCGGCACCTGCCCGGTCAAACAAACGATCGGCACCGAATCCATCAGCGCGTCGGTCAGGCCGGTCACGGCATTCGTCGCCCCAGGTCCGCTGGTCACCAGCACCGCGCCGACCTTGCCGGTCGATCGGGCGTAACCTTCCGCGGCATGTACGGCGCCTTGCTCGTGCCGCACAAGCACATGCTTCAGCCGGTTCTGCTTGAATAGCGCGTCATAAATCGGGAGAACCGCGCCGCCGGGATAGCCGAAAACGACCTCAACGCCCTGATCCACCAGAGCCTTGATGACCATTTCCGCTCCAAACATCTGTTCCGCGGCCATGGCCGCCACTCCTGATTGGCGAATTTTGCGCTGCGGCAAACCGTCAGCGCGAGGCGCGCAAACTACCGGCCCTATCTCTGGGGGTCAACCCTCAATGGCGAATAAATGCAAAAATATCGGGTAACAATCTTTCCGAAAATTGCTCGGCCAGAACTCGCTTCCGCAGTCCGTCCGCCTCCGGCAATTGATGTCGAAACCAAGTTTCTTGCCGCTTAGCATAATTCCGAGTCGCCTGTTGCGCCGCAGCAATTGAAGCATCCCGATCGCTTTCGTTGCGCAGCCAAGCTGCCAATTCCCGCACGCCCAACGCCCGCATAGCGGGCAGAGCCGGATCGAGGTCACGAGCCAAGAGGGACTTCACCTCATCGATGGCGCCGCCCGCCATCATATCGAGGAAGCGCGCGTCGCACGCGGCGTAAAGCGGCTCGCGCGGCGGCAGGAGGACGATGGCGCGCGCACCAAATGCGGTCTCTTTTCGCTGTTCGCGGTGCCAATCGCCCAGCGTGCGCCCCGTCGCGATCGCCACTTCGTAGGCGCGGGTGGTGCGTTGCGTGTCGGCGGGATCAAGCCGTGCCGCCGCTTCCGCATCGAGACGCCGCAACGCCTCGTGAAACGCTGCGGCGCCAAGCTCGGCATGGAGCATATGCGTCGCGCGGCGGACATCGCGCGGTATCGGCGGGGTCGGCGCCAGACCGTCGAGCAACGCGCGAATATATAGTCCCGTGCCGCCGACCAGGATCGGTTTGCGGCCCAGGTCGCGCGCTGCCGCGACCTTTGACACGGCGCGTTCCCGCCACGTGCCTACAGAAAAGCCGTCGGCTGCGTCGATTTCACCGAAAAGGCTGTGCGGCACTCGCGCTTTCGCCGCCTCGTCCGGTTGCGCCGTCAGGATCGGGAGGTCGCGATAGACTTGCATGCTGTCCGCGTTGATGATCGTGCCGCGCAACTCTTCCGCGAGCGCGAGAGCCAGTGCCGATTTACCGCTCGCCGTCGGGCCGGCCACGATCAGGATTTCGTCGTTCATTTCGCTCCAGCATAGCGATAAAACGGAGCGATGCCTTCCTATGTCCTGACGCTGATCGGCGCCGGCGGCGCGGCGGCGGACATCGCGCGGACGCTCGGCGGAACTTTCGATTGGCTGGCGCCGAACCACGCGGCCGACGTTGTCTTCGACGGCGACCCGGCCCGCGCAGCTGATCTTCTGCCGCCGGGTGCCGATGCCGTGATTCAACCCGTGACGGGGCGCCGCAAATCGCTGCTCGTCGCGGACATGGAATCGACCGTGATCCAGAATGAAATGCTGGACGAAATGGCCGACCTGATCGGCATCGGCAGCAAAGTCTCCGACATCACCCATCGCACCATGAACGGCGAGATCGACTTCGCCACGTCGCTGCGCGAACGCGTGGCGCTGTTCGCGGGCCAACCGGAGAGCCTGCTTGCGGCGGCGGCAAAACGCATCCGCGTCAATCCCGGCGCCGCGACGCTGGTCCGCACAATGCGCAATCGCGGTGCCCGAACCGTGCTGGTCTCCGGCGGCTTTTATGCATTTTCCGGTAACGTGCGCGACGCACTCGACTTCGACCGCGACGTCGCCAACGAGCTTATCGTCGCGAACGGAACGATCGCTGGCACGTTGCGCGAGCCGATCCTCGACGCCGCGGGCAAAGCGACGGCGTTGAAAAGGTGCGCCGCCGAATTCGGCATCGACCCGTCGCTGAGCCTCGCGGTCGGCGACGGCGCCAACGATCTGCCGATGCTCGACGCGGCTGGGCTCGGTATCGCTTATCACGCGAAACCGCATGTTCAGGCGCGGATCGGCCATCGCATCAACCATGCCGATCTGACCGCGTTGCTCTATGTCCAGGGCTATCGCGCCGCCGATTTCGTCGGATAAACTGCGCGTAACGAAGGGGAGCGCCCAAATGGATTTCGCCTATTCCGCCAAGGTCAAGGACCTGCAGGAAAAGCTTGGCCATTTCATGGACGAGCACGTCTATCCGAACGAACGCAAGTATGACGACGGCATTGCGCCGGATGCGCGCTGGCAACCCCGGCCGATCGTCGAGGAATTGAAGCCGAAAGCGCGCGCCGCCGGTCTGTGGAATCTGTTTTTGCCTGAATCGAAAGATGGCGCCGGTCTGACCAACCTGGAATATGCGCCGCTGTGCGAGATCATGGGCCGTGTCTCCTGGGCGCCCGAAGTATTCAACTGCTCGGCGCCCGACACCGGCAACATGGAGGTGTTGGCGCGCCACGGCACCGAGGACCAGAAGAAGCAATGGCTGGTCCCGTTGCTCGAGGGCAAAATCCGTTCAGGCTTCGCGATGACCGAGCCGGCGGTGGCCTCGTCGGACGCCACCAACATCGAATCCTCGATCCGCCGCGACGGCGATCACTACGTCATCAATGGCCGCAAATGGTGGACCTCGGGTGCGCCTGACCCGCGCTGCAAGATTTTGATCTTCATGGGCAAGACGTCGCCCAACAATCCGGACAAATACAAACAGCAATCGATGATCCTGGTGCCGAAAGACACACCGGGCGTGAAAATTCTCCGTTGGCTGCCGGTGTTCGGCTACGACGACGCGCCGCATGGCCACGCCGAAGTCGATTTCGTCAATGTCCGCGTGCCGGCGTCGAACATACTGTTGGGCGAAGGCCGCGGCTTCGAGATCGCGCAGGGCCGCCTCGGCCCCGGCCGTATCCATCACTGCATGCGCGCCATCGGTCAGGCGGAGTACGCACTCGAGAAGATGTGTAAGCGCGTGAAATCGCGGGTCGCGTTCGGCCGGCCGGTTGGCGAGCAGACCGTGACGCTGGAACGTATCGCCGAAGCGCGGATCGCGATCGAGCAGTGCCGCCTCCTAGTACTGAAGGCGGCCTACTTGATGGACACGGTCGGCAACAAGGCGGCACGTGCCGAGATCGCAATGATCAAGGTCGCGGCGCCGACTATGCTATGCAAGATCCTGGACTGGGCGATCCAGGCCCACGGCGGCGGCGGCGTCTCGGAAGACTTTGGCCTAGCGCGCGCCTATGCCCACGCGCGCACGCTGCGGCTCGCCGACGGGCCGGACGAAGTTCACCGTAACCAGATCGGTCGGCTCGAATTGCGGAAGTATAATTAGCGCAACCGCGGTTAGTTCAGCGCGGCAAAAGGAATTGGTACGAGGTGCGATTCGGCGATGCCGGCGGCCACAGCGGGATCGATCAAAGCGCTATGATCGGCATTGCCGTTTGAGGGATGGAAATAGATTTCGGTGATGCCATCCCGCAACCGCGCGAGCAAGCGCACGGTTCGCAG
>JASHUX010000056.1 GCA_030039775.1 Alphaproteobacteria bacterium
AAAATTGCGCGGCGGCGTTATCGAGTCGGGTGCGGGCTGGGTGCCGGAATTTCTGCGTGAGCTCGATATCGGTTTCCGCAGTTTCGGCCGCACCGATCCCTATCTACAGGCGATGCCGATGAAGCCATCCGAGTATATTCGCCGCGCGGTCAAGTTCACGCCGTTCCCCAACGAAGACGCCGGGCGGATGATCGCGGACGCGGGCGCTGAACTGTTCCTGTTCTCGACCGACTATCCTCACCCCGAAGGCACCAACGATCCGAAAGGGCGTTTCGAGCGCACGATGCAAAACGTCGGCGACGACGCGGGCGACCGCTTCTATCGGCGGAATTTTGAAGAGATGATGGGCCTCGCGGCATCGGCGGCCGCGTAATGGCCACGTGGCGACCGCTCCGACCTGTGGGTAACCGGTGCATAAGCGGATAGAAGCGGGGATAACTCGCATAAGTTGGGGAGAAGCGTGTGTATATCGCGACTCGCGATAGACACCGCCACCAATTGTCCTACCGTCATCGTGCGCGGTTGCTGGGACCTCCAAGGCTCGCGAGGCCGCGCGAGCACCAATTCCGCACCGTGCAAGAGGGCGCCCATCCTCCCGGGCGCCCTCGCTTTGTCTGGGCCGGTCTTCCGCCCGACAGCAACGTGATTGTAACGCGTTGGTCTCGCCCCTAACATTCGTGATGCGTGGAGGGCGCCATGAAAGAGCGGCTGCAAATCGCGATCGTCGTCGTTCTCGTCGCTGCGGCAGCCGCCGGTTATTTCGCCTTGGATCGGTGGGTGACGCGAACCGGTGGCCGTGGCGCCGCCGATCTCGCGGCCGCCGATGTGTGCGTCGACTGGGCGCACGCGGACGAAGCCACCCGCGCGCGTACCGACAGCGAAACGATCGCAAAGTGCCAACTCTATTTCCGTAACCGCACGACACTCGACGCGAATGCCGACGATGACCGGTGGCGTGCGCGCAACGTGAGATAGCGTAACGCGCCGTCCCGCGACGACACGAAAACCCGCGCCCTTGCGAGCGCGGGTTCCCTTTAGCCCTAGAACGGCTACCAGCCGAAATGCAGCCCGATCACGCCCGGGACGCCGACGATGGCGCCGACCGGCGGCGGTGCCGGCTCAACATAGGTGTAAGCCGGCGCCGGGGGATAGGCGTAGCCCCAATCGTCGTCGTAATACACCGGCCCTGAGCTGTAGTAAGTCGTGACCGGGTAATACGGATAGTAGTCGTTAAAGGTCCTGATCGTTCGCGTCGTGGTCACGGTTTGCGCGAGGGCCGGGACCGCGACGGCACCCACACCCACGCCCGCAAGCACCGCGGCCAGCGCGCCGCCGCGCAGGGTGGCAGTCAGGCGATTGCGTTTCGTGTTCATGATGCGACTCCTTTCCGGCGGGCCACGGGCCCGCCCATACCGTCGTCAACGCCGGGCACCGCCCGATCCCTCCGATTGTGGCGTCGATTTCACGATCGTGGCACGCCCGCCGCGTTCGTGGCCGCGGGCGGCCGCCGCCCGGGTAGCCTTGCCCACTTTTTTGCGTTAAGTTATGGGCAATTGCGCACGGCGAAAAAATCGCCGGCCATGGGAGGAAGGAAATGGACCATCGAGTGTGGGCCGCCCTGGCGGCCGCTATCGTCATCGCCGCGCCGGCTTTCGCCGAGAACGCACCGGGCATCACCGACAGCGAAATTCTGATCGGCCAGAGCGCGCCGTACAGCGGTCCCGCGTCGCTGTACTCGGCCAACAACAAGGTCGAGCTCGCCTATCTCAAAATGATCAACGACAACGGCGGCATCAACGGCCGAACGATCAAACTGCTCTCGCTCGACGACGGCTACAATCCCGCGAAGACGGTCGAGCTGACGCGCAAGCTGATCGAACAGGATCACGTCGCGTTCATCTTCTCGACCATCGGCACGCCGACCAACATCGCGATCCGCAAATACCTGAACGACCACAAGATCCCGCAACTGTTCGCGGCATCGGGCGGCGATTTCTGGGGCGACTACAAGAATTATCCCTGGTCGATCGGCTTGCTACCGAGCTACCGCGTCGAGGCGACGATCTACGCCAAGTACATCTTGAAAACCGAGCCCGACGCCAAGGTTGCGCTGATCTATCAGAACGACGCGTTCGGCAAGGACTATCTCGGCGGGCTTCAGGACGGATTCGGCGCCGATTTCGCCAAGCACGTGGTGAAACAAGAGACGTACGAAGCGACGGACCCGACCATCGATTCCCAGATCGTGTCGCTGCAAGGCTCGGGCGCGACCGTGCTGGTCAGCGGCGTCATCGGCAAGTTCGGCGCGCAGGCGCTGCGCAAGCTCACCGACATCGGCTGGCATCCGACGCACTTCATCTCGTACGTGTCGTCCTCGGTCGGCGCGGTGCTGAAGCCGGCCGGCGAAGAGAAGGCGGTCGGGTTAATCACGGCGGCTTACATCAAGGACCCCGGCGATCCGCACTGGAAAGACGATCCCGACATGAACAAATGGCGCGCCTTCATGACCAAGTACCTGCCGGGCGTGCCGCTGACCGACAACAACTATGTCGCCGGCTATCAATACGCGCAGACGCTGGTGCAGGTGTTGAAGCAATGCGGCAACGACCTGTCGCGCGAGAACATCATGCGCCAGGCGGCCAACCTCCACGATGTGCACGAGGACGTGCTGCTGCCCGGTATCACGGTCAACACCGGGCCGACCGACTACCACCCGGTGAAGCAGATGCAGTTGCAGCGCTTCGACGGCAAGAGCTGGGATCTGTTCGGCGACGTGCTTTCGGCGGCCGGTTCCTGAGGGGGGAAGGAAACCATGCGTTCCATTCTGGTATTGGCGGCGGTCGCGATTGTCGGCGTGAGCGGTGCCCCGTTAGCGGAGGACATGACCGGCGTCACGTCCGATTCGATCAAGATCGGCAACACCATGCCGTATAGCGGCCCCGCCGCCCCCTACGGTACCAGCGGCAAGGCGTTCGCCGCCTATATCGACACGATCAACCGCGCGGGCGGCGTCGCGGGACACAAGATCATTTTCATCAGCCGCGACGATTCCTATTCGCCGCCGAAGACGGTGGAACAGACGCGCAAGCTGGTCGAGGAAGATCATGTCGCCTTCATCTATGGCGGTCTCGGCACAGCGCCCAATCTCGCGGTGCGGAAATATCTGAACGAGCATCGCGTGCCCCAGCTCGGCATCGCGTCCGGCGCCAGTGCCTGGAACGATCCCGCGCACTATCCCTATTCGATGGGCGCCATTCCCGAATACCTCATCGACGGCAAGATGACGGGCGCCTACATCCTGAAGCACAAGCCCGCCGCCAAGATCGCGGTGCTCTACCAGAACGACGATTTCGGGCGCGACCATCTCGCGGGGTTGAAA
>JASHUX010000057.1 GCA_030039775.1 Alphaproteobacteria bacterium
CACCAAGCGTTCGACATCGGGACCGCGGAAATTGAAATGCCACAGTTGCGGACTGTGGATGATTTCCTCCCACGGCCCGATCCCCGGCAGCGGCGCATCCATCGCGACCCACCGGGTGACGCGCTCGGGAAATTGCGCCGCGAACGCATAGCCGACCATGTTGCCGATATCGTGCGTGACGAGATCTGCCGTCGCGATTTTGAGCTTGTCGATCACGCGTGCGATGTCTCGCGCCTGGGTCTTCTTGTCGTAGCCGTCTTCGGGATGTGACGAGAGCCCCATGCCGCGCAAATCGGGAACGACGACGGTGCGATCCGGTGACAAGGCTGTCGCTAGCGGCGCCCACATGTCGCCGGTGTCGCCAAACCCGTGAAGCATCACGACGGCGGGACCGCGACCGCCGCTGCGGACATGAATGATAACGCCGCTGCCGGCGACGTTCCGGGTGCGAAAACTTGACGGGAATCGTTGAACCGCGCCACCGGCGCGCCGCGCACCGCTCCTCGGTGACCGCGATTTCATGCGCTCGGCCATGCCTTTCGTCCCCTTGCCGCGATCACCCACTATACGGCAATACGACCGTACTTGCGCTCAGTCCGCCGCCAGCGCCACACGATGCTGCCGCCAGGAATGAGTGGCGGCGACGCTCGCAGCATAGGTCACGAAACTCAGGAACGTAATCCAGAAGCTGGGCGGCCAGTCAGTTTCATAGGCCAGCGCGATGCCGAGCCAGGTCTGCGCCAGCGCGAACAGCACCGACAGCGCCAGCGCGACGCGGAACCGGCCGGACAGACGCTGCGCCGCCGCCGCCGGTCCGACCATCAGCGCAAAAACGAGCAGAATACCGACAACCTGCGTCGCCTCCGCCACCGCGAGCGCAACGACAAGCAAGAACAGCACCGAGACGAGCCGCAACGACACGCCGCGCGCCTCGGCGAGCTCGGGATCGATGGTCGCGAACAAGAGCGGCCGCGAAATCACCGCGAGCGCCGCGAGCGACACGACGGCAAGGCCGAGCAGGCTCCATACCCCGTCCATGCTGACGCCAAGGACATTGCCAAAAAGCAGTGCCGTCGCCTGCGTCGCATACGAGGTGTAAAAGTGCAGGAACAGCACGCCGAGGCCGAGCGCCAGCGACAGGATGATGCCGACGGCGACATCGCGGCCACGCACACGATCGCCGAGAATGCCCATTGCCACGCCGGCACCGGCGGTGAAAACGACCAGGCCCCAGAGCGGCGCGACGCCGATCAGCACTGCGCCGGTGGCGCCGGCGAAGCCGACATGCGAGAGCGCATGGCCGGCGAAAGCGAGATTGCGCAGCACCAGGAAATAGCCGACCGCGCCGGCGACAACGGCGACAATCGTGCCGGCAAGAAACGCCGCCCGCATAAACTCGTAATCAAGCATGGTCGTGATGGTGATGGCCGTCCATCTCGCCGTGCGCCGAAACGACGACGATACGCCCGCCGACGCGCAAGACCTCGATGGGGGTCCGGTAAAGGCGGGTCAGCACGTCGCCGGTCATCACCTCGTCGACCGAGCCGATCGCGGCATGGCCGGCCGCGAGGTAGAGCACGCGATCCATCACGCCCAGCAGCGGGTTGAGTTCATGCGCGGTGAAGAGCACGGTAAGACGGAGCCGCTCCTGCACTTTCTTGACCAGGGCGACCACGCCGGCCTGAAACCGGAGATCGAGGCTCATCAGCGGCTCGTCGAGCAGCAACAATTTCGGACGACCGAGCAGCGCCTTCGCCAGCAGCAGCCGTTGCAGCTCGCCGCCGGACATCTGCGACAACGGCCGTTCCGCGAGATCCTTGCCCTCGACCAGCGCCAACAGGTCGTCAATGTCGGCGCGATCCGCGGCGGTGAGCCGCGGCAAGCCCCAACGTTCGCCGCGCACCGCACCACCGATATAGTCGCGGCCGCGCATCGTCAGATCCGCGAGCGCGGAACGCCGCTGCGGCAGATAGCCGATTGTCCCGCCAGCGACGCCCGGCGGCCGATCGAACACGCGGATTTGCCCGGCCGACGGCTTGATGAGGCCAAGGATGGCATGCAGCAAGGTGGTCTTGCCCGAACCGTTCGGGCCGAGAATGCCGATGAACTCGCCCGCGGCGATCTCGGCCTCGACGCCCGACAGAACGGTGCGCTCGCCGCGCGTCAGCGCGACGCCGTGGAGGCCGACCGCACTCAATGCGCCTTGCCGCCCAGCGCCGCGTCGAGTGCCGTCAATTGGCGCATCATCCAATCCTGGTACGTGACACCCGGCGGTTCGGTCTCGCTGACGCCAACCACGGGAATGCCGTTATCCTTGGCCAAATTCTTCATCCGCGTCGTCAGGGCGTCGGAGGTTTGGTCGTTGTAAATCAGCACCCGCACGCGGTGCGATTTCAAATCGTTCTCGAATGCGGCGATGTCGGACGCCCCCGGCTCCGTGTCGTTCATCACCGCAAGCTGGAACCGATCGTTGCGCATGGCAAGCCCAATCGCGTCCGCCATGTAACCGAATACAGGTTCGGTCGCGGTCACGGCCGTTCCTGCATACGCCTTGCGCAGCGCCGCGATCTTCACCGTGAGCGGCGACAGGGACGCCGTAAAAGCGGCAAGATTGCGCGTGTAATCGGCACGATGGGCCGGATCGACCTCGCCGAGCTGCGCCGCCAGCGCCGCCGCGAACGCCGGCATGGTCGGCGGGTCGTACCAGAGGTGCGGATTGTCGCCGGCTTTCTTATGTACGAGCGCCGCAACCTCGATGGTTATACGTCGCGGATTGGGCGAGCCGGCGAGCAGCTTGACCATCCAGGGGTCGTAGTCGGCGCCGTTCAGGATGGCGATGCGCCCGTCGGCGATTTGCCGCGCGGTCGAGGGGCTGGCCTCGAACAGATGCGGGTCCTCGTCGGGGTTGGTCAGAATGCTCGACACCGCGACCGACGCGCCGCCGATCTGTTTCGCCACGTCGCCGTAGAAATTCTCCGCCACGACAACATTGATCGGCGCGGCGCGCGCCGCGGCGACGCCCAGTCCGAACACGAGCACAACCAGGGACAGAATGCGCATCGCCGCCTCCGCAATGTTACGTTATAATATAACATTGACGGGTGTGGACGGCGGCGTCAAGCCGCGGCTAGAGGCGGGTCCAGGCGTCGAACATCATCAGGCCGGAAACGCCGACAATGACGACCGACGCGGCAATGGCAAGGCCGCGCTCGAGGCGGTGCGTTTCCATGCCCGCTTTGTCGATCATTACGAGGAGCGCGCGGCGGCCGAGCACAGTGGCGACGCCGATGGTCGAAATCGTCACCGCCATGCCGACCGTGAGCACTGCGACCGCGATCACGCCGAGGCCGAAGGCGCGGTTCGCCAGCGCGAACAGCAGAATGATGATGGCGCTGGCGCAAGGCGTGAGCCCGGTCGCGACGATCAAGCGCGGATCGAGTTGCCCCCGCCGATGATCTTGACCGTCGTGACCGTGGGCGTGTTGATCGTGCCCGTCATGCGAGTGCAGCCGGCCGGTCGCGGCGCGATGGAACATCCACACACCGAGCGCGACAATCAAGCCGTAGCTGACGAATTCGACCACGGTGCCGCGGTTGAGAATCTCGATCTGCTTCGCTTGCAAAACGACGGCGAGGATACCGACCAGGACGACCGCCGACGCGCCCTGAATCACGGAAATAAGGCTGCCCATCAGGATGCCGCTGGTCCAGCGCGCATGATGCGCCACGAAATAGGACGCGACCACGGACTTGCCGTGGCCCGGACCGATCGCGTGCAGCACGCCATAAAGAAAGGCAAGACCAAGGACCAAGATCAGCGCCGCGCGCGAGCCGTGCTCGACATTGCGAAACGCGTCTGCGATCGAGTCATTGAGTTCGTGCTGGCGCTCGGCAAGCCACGCGACGAAGCCGCCAAGGGCGGGGCTCTCGCTCGCGGCGGGCGGCGGCGACGGTGCGGCCTTGTGGAACGGATCGGCCAAGGCCGGCGCAGCAAAAATGCCGAGCAGCAACAACACCGCCAGCACGATTTTCATGCCGACCCCGAAAAACGGCAGCGCGCGATATGCGTTGTCAGCGGCCCGAACGTCGTCGTGTCCTTCGTGATCGCCGCGGCGGCGCAGACCATTTTCAACGGCGCGCCGTTCT
Organism: Alphaproteobacteria bacterium; assembly: GCA_030039775.1. GTDB lineage: Bacteria > Pseudomonadota > Alphaproteobacteria > ATCC43930 > CGMCC-115725 > JAATGI01. The sequence goes on from JASHUX010000057.1 coordinate 4,146, forward strand.
CGACGGCGACCGCGTCGTGTTTGACCAGCTCGTAATCGATGTAGAACTCGGTGTCGAATGAATCGACGTCGAGCGTATTGACGCCCGGCGCCGGCGCGAGGTCGAGCGGGATCGTAAACCGATACGTCATCTTGCGCCCGTCATACGACGCCGAAAAATCCGTCGCTTTCGTGATCGGCAGCGCCTTCCCGTTGAAGACGATGTCGGTGAAGAAATGCTCTTCGGCCGCGTCCTGAAACGCTTCTTTGTTCAATTTGGCGATGTCGGCCGGCGTGAGCGGCCCCGTTGGATGGCTGGTATAGTCCTGGTAGAGCGAGGCGCTGTACATCTCGTCGAAGGTCCAGGCGAGGCGAACGCCGACCACCTTGTCGCGCTGGCACAGCACCGTCGCCGAATAGTCGATGAAGACGTGCGGATGGGCGGCGGCAGGAGCCGTCATCGCCGCCAGACAAAGCGCGGCATAGAACAATCGCAACAAGCTAACGGCTGACGATAATCGGGCAGCCACAGATCGGGCACTGTTCCGACAGGGTCGTGAGCGACGGGTTGGCGGCGAGTTCGGCCATGAGCTGTGCCCGGATGGCGTTATGGTCCGCCGACGACACTTTGCAATGATTGGCGATGGCGATCCCGAGCGGGCTTTGCGCCGGCACGTCGACCTGCTGCATCGCGGCGCCCGCGGATTTGGTCGCAGCGGCGACGGCGGCGATACCGCCGATCCAAGCCGCCGAATTGAAAATAAGCCGACGCCGCGAAGATGAAAATTCCGTCATGTCACCACTCCACCGACGGAACGTATGTTACCCCATCGCCTGGCGGCGCACCACCGAAGTCAGCGGCACCACGGCGATGCCGTGCGACTCCGCCCTCGGCAACCACTGCGCCAGCACCTCCAGCGTCGCCGGATGCGGATGGCCGATCGCGATGGCGGTGCCGTGCTTGCGCGCGACCTGCTCCACCACCGCGAGCTGCCGCGCCACGCCGGCGACGGTCGCCTCGTCGTCGAGAAAGACGTTCCGCTCAGCCGACGGCACATGCATCGCTTCGGCGGTCGCGGCGCCGACGGTCCGTCCGATGGTCACCGAATCGAGGAACAGCAGGCCGCGCTGCTTTACTTCGCCCATGACGACCGTCATGCCGGGACGATCCTGGGTGAAGCGGCTGCCCATGTGATTGTTGATGCCGATATAGCCCTCGAGCCGGCCGAGCCCCCAGCGCAAGCGGCTTAGAATCTCGGCGTCGGACAGCCCGACGGTCAGGGCATTGGGGCCGGGATCGATTTTGCCGTTGATCGGCTGCATCGGCACATGCACCAAGATCTCGTGGCGCGCGGCGCGCACGGCGCTCGACCAATCGTCGAGATTCGATGCGTACGTCATCAGCGCCAACGTCACGGCGCTGTCGAGCGCGATGGTGCGGCGCGTATATTCGGCAGCGAGGCCGAGATCGTCGATAACGATCGCGACGGCCGGCGTCGATCCCGTGTCGACGAACGGGCGCGCGTTGCGCAGCCATGCCGCCTGCCCGATCGGCGCCGCCGGCACAGAAGCGGGGCCGGCCGCGGACTTAACGACGGGCTGCGGTGCCGGCGTGGGGGCGGCCGCGGTCACCGGCGGGGGCACGCTCGGCGCCCAAATCAACGGGTCGGGCCCGCGCGCCATCGGCGCATCCGCCGCGGGCGCCGGTTTCGGCAAGGGAAGCGGCGGCTCCATCTGGACCGCCGAAAGATGCACATTGTGCGGCAGCGGCTCTTCTTCCATCGGCATGACGTGCCCCGCCATGGGAATGCCCATGGCCGGGGCCACGGGGGGCGGCATCAATGTGCCCAGAATCTGCCGTGTCGCCACGCCGCTGCCAAAACCGCCGGCCGCAATCGCGAGGAGTCCGCGTCGGGTTAACAATCCTGCCAACGGCCGACGGTTCATAAATCTCTTCCAAACAAGGACTTGGAGCGAGCGGTTAAATTGAACTCACACCGCCAAAGATGCAAGCCCGAAAGGAAAAATTGAGCTGTCAGCCCGCGGCCGCTTTGCCCGAGGCGAGATAGGCGCCGTGAAGGATTTCGGGATGCTGCCGCAATTCTTCGGCATCGCCCGAGAACGCCATATCGCCGCGCTCCATCACGTAGACGCGGTTGGCGAGGTTCAAGGCCAAAGTCGTGAACTGTTCGATCAGAAGAATGCCGACGCCGTGTTTGGCGATGGCGGCGATGGTTTCGCCGAGGCGCTGGACGATGGCCGGCGCCAGACCGAAGGACAATTCATCGATCAGCAGATATTTGGGGCGGCAGATCAGCGCCTGCGCCACCACCACCATCTGCTTCTGGCCGCCGGACAGATTCTGCGCAGCCGTTTGAAGGCGGGGCTTGAGCTCGGGAAATACCTCGATCGCCGCCTCGACCTCGCGGTCGGCCTCGCGGCGCGAATGCATCAGCCCCGCGGCACGTAGATTGTCGATCACGGAAATATTGTTCAGCACCGGATGGCCCTCGAGCACGATCGCGATGCCCAAGCGCCGGACCGTATCGGGCGTATTGCCGAGAACCTCGACGCCGTTGAGGGACACGCTTCCGGACGCCGCCGGCAACGCGCCCGACATGGTCATGACGAGCGACGATTTTCCAGCCCCGTTGGCGCCGAGCAGCGCCGTGATCTCGCCAGTCGGCAGATCCAGCGAGATATTGTGCAACACTTCGCGTCCGCCCCGCTGCACGACCAAATCTTTGACCCGAAGCATATCCGCCATGGCTACGCGGTTCCTAAATAGGCGCGACGCACGGCCGGATCGTCGAGCACCGCGCGGGTCGGCCCGAGCGCCAGCAGCTTGCCGAAATCGAGCACCATGGTCTCGGCGCACACCGACGCGATCAGGTCCGCGTCGTGGTCGATCAAAATGAGCTGAGCGCCAAAACGTTGGGGAATTTGCAGCAGCAGTCCCCGCAACCGCTCGGTCTCGCTCTCGTTCAAGCCGGCGCCGGGCTCATCCAACAAAATGGCCTTGGGCTTGCCGATCAGGGTCTTGCCGATCTCGATCATCCGGCGCTCGTAGAGATTGAGCTGAAAACCCGGCACGTCCGCGCGCGCCGTTAGGCCGACGAACTCCATCGCACGGTCGATCTCTTCCCGTGCATCGCGCCGTGTCGCCGAAATATGATCGGCGATCGCTTGGATATTGTCGCGCGCGGATAACTCGTCGACGACCAACTCCTGCTGAAACGTGCGCCGCAGCCCGGCGGCGACGCGGCGCACCGGCGATAACGAGCGCAGTATGATATCGTCCAACGAAACGCTGCCCTTAACGGGCGTGACGAAGCCGGACAAAACGTTGAGGAGCGTGGTCTTGCCCGCGCCGTTGGGGCCGATCAGCCCGCAGATCGGGGCGTTGAACTGGCCCTCAAGCGCATCCAATGGCCGAACGCCGCCGAACTGCACGGTCAATGATTCGATCTTAATCACGAACGCCGCCGGGACATGTACTTGGTGTAGAGCCGCTCGGCCAAACTGGTGAGCACGCCGCCGATGCCTACCGGATCGCGCAGCGCCATCATCAATGCCCCGCCGAAAAAGATCAGGCCGACATAGGCGTTGACGTTGAAATCGATCAGCAGCGCCGGCACGAACCGCGTCAGAAGGCCGCCGAGAAATGCGCCAAGCCAGACGTCGACGCCGCCCAAGAGCGTGCCGATGAAAATGACGATGGAATCCGTCGGCGCGAAATTGCCGGCGTCGAGTTGGCCGAACAAGGCCGCCAATAACGCGCCGGCGACGCCAGCGAGAAATCCCGACAGCGCGAAGGCCCACGCCTTGTAGAACACGACCTTCACGCCGCTGGCCATCGCCATTTGCTCGTTCTTGCGGATCAACGCCCAGGCGCGTCCCGGCTTGGTGCGGCGGTGCAACTCCACCAGCAGCACCGCCAGGATCGTCACAAAGGCGACGAACAAGAAATAGGCGGTA
>JASHUX010000058.1 GCA_030039775.1 Alphaproteobacteria bacterium
TCGTCGCGGCCACGGTAGCCGAGAATCGCCTCGATTTCACCGCTCTTATGCCCGGCGATGGCGCGCGCGTCGGCGGCGGAATAGGCGCTGAGACCGCGCCCGATCTCCGCGCCCGCCGCGTTCCGCACCAGCACGGGGTCGCCGCGCTCGAACGTGCCTTCGACCACGACCACGCCCGCCGGCAATAACGACGTGCCGCGCTTCAACGCCGCCACGGCGCCGTCATCGACGGTGAAGCATCCGGCCGGGTTGAGCATGCCGGCGATCCAGCGCTTGCGCGCGGTGCGCGGCTCCGACGACGGCAGGAACCAGGTACAGCGCGCCCCGTCCTCGATGGCCCGCAGCGGATGCAGCGGTTCGCCCCGGGCGATGACCATGCGGCAGCCGGCGGCAAGACAGATGCGCGCGGCGACCAGCTTGGTCACCATGCCGCCCGACGAGTAGCCCGCCGGCGCCTTGCCGGCCATCGCCTCGATCTCGGCGCCGATCTCGCGCAGCTCCGGAATGTGGCGCGCGCCCGTGTCGGTGCGCGGATCGCCGGTATAAAGCCCATCAATATCCGAAAGCAAAACCAGCGTGTCGGCGCTGATCATCTGCGCCACGCGCGCGGCCAGCCGGTCGTTGTCGCCGAAGCGAATCTCCGAGGTCGCGACCGTATCGTTCTCGTTGATCACCGGCACGGCGCCGAGACCGAGCAGCGTTTCGAGCGTGGCGCGTGCGTTGAGGTGGCGGCGGCGCTCCTCGGTGTCTTCCGGCGTCAGCAGAATTTGCGCCACCGAGACGCCGTGCTTTGCCAGGGTCTCCTGATAGGCATGGGCGAGGCGGATTTGGCCTGCGGCGGCGGCGGCCTGTTTCTCTTCGAGTTTCAGGACGCGGCCGACCAGGCCCAATTGCAGGCGCCCGGCGGCAATCGCACCCGACGACACGAGCAGCACTTCCTGGCCGCGTTGGCGGCAGCGGACCACGTCATCGGCGAGCGCGTCGAGCCAGGCGCGCTTGATCTCGCCGTTCTCCTCGACCAGAAGCGCCGAGCCGATCTTGACGATGAGGCGGCGCGCGGCGGCCAGCGTCTCGGTCATGACACGGCCTCTTTTTCGACGGACGCCCGGCGTGCTTCCTTCACCACGTCGAACAGACGAGCCATCGCCTCGGCGACGCCTTGCCCGGTCGCACCCGACAGAGTCAGCACCTCGCCCTTGCTCGCGCGCTTCAAGGCGGCGCGCTTTTTGCCGATCTCGGCGGCGGGGAGCGCGTCGATCTTGTTAAGGCCGATGATCTCGCGCTTGTCGGCGAGGCCGTGTCCGTACCGCGCGAGCTCGCGGCGCACAATGCGCCAATTGGCGACCACGTCGTCCTCGGTGCCGTCGATCAGATGGAAGATCGCGGCGCAGCGCTCGAGATGGCCCAGAAAACGGTGGCCGAGGCCGGCACCTTCGCTCGCGCCCTCGATCAGGCCGGGCAGATCGGCCATCACGAACTCGTCGCCGTGAACGCCGACGACGCCCAACTGCGGCTTCAAGGTGGTGAAGGGATAGTCCGCGATTTTCGGCCTGGCGCGCGACACGGCCGCAAGCAGCGTCGACTTTCCCGCATTCGGCAACCCCGCCAGCCCGACATCGGCGATCAGCTTAAGCCGTAGAAAAAACGTGCGCTCTTCGCCGGGCCAGCCCTTGTCGGCGCGGCGCGGCGCCTGGTTGGTCGAGGTCTTGTAATGGGCATTGCCGAACCCGCCGTCGCCCCCTTTGAGCAACACCCGGGGCTCGCCGATCCGCGTCAAATCCATCACTTGCGTCACGTTATCCTCGTCGAGCACCTCGGTGCCCGGCGGCACGCGCAGCACGACGGGCGCGCCGTCGGCGCCCGTACGGTTCTTGCCGGCGCCGCCGCGCCCGTTCTGTGCCTTGAAATGCTGCTGGTAGCGGTAATCGATCAAGGTGTTGAGGTTCTCGGCCGCTTCGACAATGACGTCGCCGCCGCGCCCGCCGTCACCGCCGTCCGGGCCGCCAAACTCGATGAATTTCTCGCGCCGGAACGACAGCGAACCCGGCCCGCCGTCGCCGGACTTCACGTAGATTTTGGCTTGATCGAGAAATTTCATGGCTCGCTGCCCGTCAGGCAAAACAAAAGGGGGAATGTTGCCATTCCCCCTTCGCATTCACCCGTTGGCAGGAATGGCGTCAGGATTTGGATTCCGGCGGCGGGGCGACCGACACGAAGGTACGTCCGCCTGTCGAAGTGTGGAATTCGACCGCGCCGGTCGTGGTCGCGAACAGTGTGTGATCGCGGCCCATCCCGACATTGTCGCCGGCGTGGAACTTGGTGCCACGTTGCCGCACCAGGATGTTGCCGGAGACGACAATTTCACCGCCGAATTTCTTCACGCCCAGACGGCGGCCCTTGGAATCGCGCCCGTTGCGCGACGAACCGCCTGCTTTTTTATGCGCCATGGAATTGCTCCGTTACGATCCGGCGCTGATGTCGGTCACGCGCAGCACGGTCTCGGGCTGGCGATGACCGCGCTTGCGGCGATAATTATGCCGGCGCCGCTTTTTGAAAATGAGGACTTTGTCGGCGAGCCGATGCTCGACGATCTCCGCCGTGACTGCTGCGCCCTTTAGCACGTTCCCAAGCTGGGCGTTGGCACCGTCGCCGGCCATCAGGACTTCGCCCAGGGTAACGGACGAGCCGACCTCACCCTCGAGCTTCTCGACCGTGATGACGTCGTCCTTAGCGACACGATATTGTTTTCCGCCGGTGCGGATCACAGCAAACATGGGTGCACGCAATGTGGGCGGATCGGCCCGATGCCGTCCGCAGGCCGCGCACTATAGCGGCGAAGCAAGCCAAGTCAATAAGTTAGCGCCACCATTAGGTTCGGCTTGGCGGCGGCGGCCGAACGGGTTATTTTCCGCGCCCCTCACCCATATATCGACCGGTTGCGGCCCCGCGGAGAGGTGCCAGAGTGGTCGATCGGGACGGTCTCGAAAACCGTTGTGCCCGCAAGGGTACCGTGGGTTCGAATCCCACCCTCTCCGCCATTTATTATAAATAGATAAATAATATCAATTACTTGGATATATATTTTAGAATTTCCCCATGATCGTCCCACAAACGCCAGCGCATTGGAAAATCGTCCATATTTGGTTGCCCTTGAAAACGTGCGGCACGGTTCCAAGGTGATGCGCCGTGCGGTGACGTGTCAACGGTCTCGCACCGTGTCAGTGCGTTGCCCAAGGATGGCAGCGGGACTGACCAAAAGATG
>JASHUX010000059.1 GCA_030039775.1 Alphaproteobacteria bacterium
CTTCGGGATAGACGTCGCCCTTCATGCCGAAGCCGCCGCCGACATCCTTGGCGATGACGCGGACCTGGCTTTCCGGCACATGGAACACCTGGCCCGCGATGGTGCCGCGCGCGCCATGGGGGTTCTGGGTCGCGGTGTAGAGCGTGTAGAAATCCTCTGCGGCGCTGTAGTCGCCGATATAGCCGCGCGTCTCCATCGAGTTGGCGGAGAGCCGGTTGTTGACCAGCCGGAGCTTGACCTTGTGCGCGGCCTGGGCGAAGGCGGCGTCGGTCGCCTCCTTGTTGCCCATCATGATCGGGAACACGACGTTGCCGGTCGGGCATTCGTCCCAGATTTTCGGCGCGCCATCTTTGAGCGCGGCCTCCATGTCGGTCACGGATGGCAATTCTTCATAGGTGACGTCGACCAACTCGGCCGCGTCGCGCGCCTGCTCTTGCGTCTCGGCGACCACGAAGGCGACGCGCTCGCCGACATAGCGGACTTTGCCGGTGGCGAGGAGGAAACGCGGCGCGCGGAAACCCGGCGGGCCGCCCATATCCTCCGGCATCAGCGGGAACATCGGCCCGACCTTTTCGGCCGCCGCGTCGGCGCCGGTCAGGACACACAGTACGCCGGGCGCCTTCTCGGCCTTGCTCTTGTCGATCTTGACGATCTTGGCATGAGCATGCGGCGATAACAGGTTCACCGCATATGCTTGGCGTGGCAGGGTAATGTCCTCGATGTACGTGCCGTGGCCCGTGAGGAACCGCTTGTCCTCGACGCGGCGGATGGGTTGCCCGATGCCAAAACCAGCCATGTCAATCTCCCCGAACGCAATGGCCTTTGTCGGCGGGCATGCTAGCGGAAATGCCAACACGGAAAGCAAAAAAATCGCGAAAAACCGCTATATTCCAACGGGATGAGCGCTATCGCCGCGCCTTGCGCGAGGCGAAGGCGAGGGTCCATCAGGAAACAAGACTGGCCGCGTGAAATTGGTCTACAACATGCCCCGATAAGCCAATCGAAACAGCCGCATCGGAACGATGGACAGCAATAACGATCTTGCCTTGATGAAATTCGGCGTCGGCCAGCCGGTGTCCCGCACGGAAGACCCGACGCTGCTGACGGGCCGGGGGCGCTATACCGACGACGTCAACATCAAGGGCCAGGCCTATTGTGTGGTGGTGCGCAGTCCCTATGCGCACGGGATCATCAAATCCATCGACGTCTCCGCCGCAAAGGCCATGCCGGGCGTGTTGGCCGTATACACCTGGGCCGATCTGGAAAAGGGCGGCATCGGCAAATCGAACGCGCCGATGGCGGTGAAGCAGCGCGACGGCTCCAACATGAAAGCCGCGCCCCGCCCCGCTCTTGCCAACGGCAAGGTGCGCTATGTCGGCGAAGCCTATGCATGCGTCATCGCGGAGAGCGTGGCGCTCGGCAAGGACGCCGCCGAAGCGGTGATGCTCGAGATCGAGCCGTTGCCGGCCATCACCTCAATCGCGGAGGCGCTGGCGCCGGGCGCGCCCAACATCCACGACGAGGCGCCGGGCAACGTCACGCTCGATTATCATTTCGGCAACACCGAGGCGGTGAACGCGGCTTTCGCCAAGGCGGCGCATGTCACCAAGCTCAAACCGGTGAGTCAGCGCATCGTCGTCAATCCGATGGAGCCGCGCTCCTGCGTCGCCGAGTTCCGGGATGGGCGCTATCTCGTCACTGTATGTTCGCAGGGCGTGTTCGGCCTGAAGCAAAGCATCGCCAACGACATTCTGAAAGTGCCGCCGGCGCAAGTGCGCGTCATCACCGGCAATGTCGGCGGCTCGTTCGGCATGAAGGTCGCGGCCTATCCCGAATATATCTGCACGATCTTCGCCGCGAAGCAGCTCGGACGGCCCGTAAAATGGACCGATGATCGGTCCGGCTCGTTCGTTTCGGACCATCACGGCCGCGACCACGAAGTGACGGCCGAGGTCGCGTTCGACAAGGACGGGCTGATCCTCGCGGTCCGCCTCACCGGCTACGGCAATTACGGCGCGTTCCAGGGCCTGCCGTTGCAAGTCACCGTCAACGCGGTGAAGAACATCATCGGCGTCTATCGCACGCCGCTCGTGGAAGTAAACACCAAGTGCGTGCTGACCAATTCGACTCCGGTCGGCGCCTATCGCGGCGCGGGCCGGCCCGAAGGCAATTACTATATGGAACGGCTGATGACGCAGGCCGCGCGGGAGATGAAGATCGACCCGCTGGAACTGCGCCGCCGCAACCATATCCAGCCCAACGCCATCCCGTACAAAGCGCCGTCCGATCTCACCTATGACAGCGGCGATTTCCCCAGCCTTTTGCGGGACGGGCTCGACGCCGCCGATTGGAACGGGTACGCCGCACGCAAGGCGGCGACCGAGAGAAAGGGCAAGCTGCGCGGCCGCGGCCTCGGCCACTATCTCGAAGTGACGGCGCCGCCGGGCAAGGAGATGGGCGGCATCCGTTTCGAAACCAACGGCGACGTCACCATCGTCACCGGCACGCTCGATTACGGCCAGGGCCACGCGGCGCCGTTCGCGCAAGTGCTGGTGCAGCGGCTCGGCATCCCATTCGAGCGTATCCGTCTCGTGCAGGGCGACAGCGACCAGCTCATCGCCGGCGGCGGCACCGGCGGCTCGCGCTCGATCATGGCGAGCGGCACCGCCATCGCGCTCGCCAGCGACAAAGTGATCGAGAACGGCAAGCTGCTCGCGGGCCATTTTCTCGAAGCGGCGGCCGCCGACATCGAATTCGCCGAAGGCCGTTTCACGATCGCCGGCAC
>JASHUX010000011.1 GCA_030039775.1 Alphaproteobacteria bacterium
GAAGCGTTTTCGCCCGATTACGTTCTTGTGACGGCGCTGAAGCCATGGCTCGCGGCCGGGGCGCTCGATCTCGGTCTCGTCACGCGACGGCAAGTGGCGTGGCTCGATTTCAGCTATTGCCGCGAGCCGCAGGGCTTCAACCCGGATTACCCATGGCGTTACGACTGCGGCGACCGGCTGCATGTCTTCACTATTGAAACGCCCGACGACCGCTCGCCCGCCGAGATGGTGCGCACCGCGTATTGTCCCTTTCATGGTGCGCAGATATTCGGCCCACCCGCCCTGTGGCCGCGCTGCCGCGATCTCTACGAAGCGGCGCTGGCGGAATTGCTCGACCTCGACCTCGCCGATGACGATCAGGGGCTCTTGTTGATGGCGTGGCGCGCGGCGCCGGAAATCTTCGCGGTTCATCCGGTCCCGCGCCGCGACCGGTTCTGCGCGCTGCGGCTGTTCAATGGTGCCGTGCCGGTGAACAAGATACCGGCGCCGCCGGCACGCAGCGCGCGTACGCCCAAGCAGCGCATTCTCAACGAGATGGACCGGCTGAAACGCCGCTTTCGCCCTTAACCGACGACGTCGTGATCAGGAATCGCACGGACCTAAATAGCGGCCGGTGATGTGTTGCCGCATCGTCAGCGGGCGGCCGTCATCGCGTTCGGTCCGGATCGTCATGTCCATCGTCATGGCGTCGCCGTCATAAGTGGCCGTCGCCTCGGCCGAGGCGGTGTTGCCGTTCGGCATCGTGCAGGAGGCGCGCCAATGGATCGCACCGCCGTTGCGTTCCATGTTGGCTACGCTGCAATCCCCGCCGCGCGGATTTTTCGGTACCGGCATGTCCGCCGTGATGCAGGACGAATAAGTGGTGGTGTTGCCATGCATCATTTGCTCGATCCTCGCCCGCATCTCGGGCGGCATTTGGGCCAGCTTGTCCGGCGGAATCGGCGGCATGGACCGGTTGCCCATGTTCAATTGCGTCGTGTATTCCCATTTGCCGGGCTTGATGTCTTGCGCCCAGGCCGGCGACACCTGAACGACGGCGACGCCGAGCGCGGCAGCCGCGACCCCAACATGAAATTTCATTTTCATCCCCTTGGAATGTACCGGTTAATCGTTTGCGCGTTTGAACGGCGACAATTCCTCCTCGAGCTCGGCCATGTTGTGTTCGAGCGCATGGGCCTCGCGCTTCAAAAAATCCGCTACGGCGTCCGAGAAATTCGGGTCCCGAATCCAATGCGAGCTGTAAGTATGGCAGGGCAGGTAGCCGCGCTGAATCTTGTGCTGGCCCTGGGCGCCGGCCTCGACGCGCTTCAGGCCGCGCGCGATGGCGAAGTCGATGGCGCGGTAGTAGCACGCCTCGAAATGCAAGAACGGGTAATCGCCGAGACAGCCCCAGTTGCGGCCGTAAAGCGTGTCGGCGCCGATAAGATTAAGGGCACCCGCGACATACTTTGCGCCCTTCTTCGCCATCACTAAAAGAATGCGGTCGGGAATCCGCCTGCCGATCAGGTCGAAGAACGCACGCGTCAGGTAGGCCGAGCCCCATTTCCGGTCCGACGTCGACATGTAGAAGCGGAAGAAGGCGTCCCAATGCAGCGGTCTGATCGCGTCGCCAGTCAGCATCTCGATCTCGATGCCGTTCGCCATCGCGTCGCGCCGCTCGCGGTGGATCTGCTTGCGCTTGCGGGAATTGAGCGCCGACAGGAACGCCTCGAAGTCGGTGTAGCCGTCATTTTCCCAGTGGAATTGTTGGCCGACGCGCGGCAGGAAGCCCGCCGCGCCGAAGGCGTGCCAATCCGTCTCGGTCGGGAACGTGATGTGGAGCGACGAGACTTTATGACGCCGCGCCAGCTCTACCATCGCGACGATCAACGCGTCGGCGGCGCCGGCGGGCGCGTCGGGCCGCAACAGCAGGCGCCTTCCGGTCACCGGCGTGAACGGCACCGCGCATTGCAGCTTCGGGTAATAGCGCCCGCCCGCCCGCTCGTAGGATGCGGCCCAGCCGTGATCGAAGACGTATTCGCCGTAGGAATGGCTCTTGAGGTAGAGCGGCGCCACGCCGACGACGCGACCGCTTGTGTCCTCGAGCGCCAGATGCTGCGGCATCCAGCCCGTCTCGGCCGTCGCGGACTCGCTCGCCTCAAGCGCCTCGAGAAAGGCGTACGACAGGAACGGATTATCGGTGCCGGCGCAGGCATCCCAAGCCGCAGCGCCGATCGCGCCGATCGCGCGATGGGCCTTGACCGTTAACTGCTCGCCGCCGTCGGGCATGGCTACGTCACCTGACTTGGAACAGACCCTCGACCTCGACCGCGGCGCCGCCGGGCAGCGCATTGACCCCGACCGAGACACGGGCGTGCTTGCCCGCATCGCCGAATACTTCGACCATCAGATCCGAGCAGCCATTCACGACCAGCGGCTGATCGGTGAAGTCCGGCGTCGAATTGACAAAGCCGCACAGGCGCACGCAGCGGACCACCCGGTCGAGATCGCCGTAAAGAGCATGGCGCAACTGCGCGATGAGATTGAGGCCGCAAAGGCGCGCGGCTAGCCGTCCTTGCTCGTAATCGAATTCCCGGCCGCATTTGCCGCGGAAACGGTTCTCGCCGTTCCACTGGCAGATCTGGCCCGCGATGAAGATCAAGTCGCCGGTTTGCACCGTCGGCACGTAATTGGCGACCGGCGGCATCGCGCTCGGCAATTCGATGGTAAGTTCGGCGAGGCGGGCCTCGATTTTTCCGGCCATGGTGGGATGGTCCCTGCGATCCGTCCATATCAAAATAGCGCGCCCCGCGCCACGGCGAAACATCGCCCGAGCAGAAAAAAAGGAGCCGATTCGATGCGTTTTCGATGGATTGTCGCGGCGATCATCGCCGCCAGCCTGACGGCTGCCGCTGCGCCGTTGCCGTCTCGTGCCGCGATCGTCGGCGATGCCGCCGTGCCCTACAGCGCCACGCGCATCGTCACGGTGAACGGCAAGGACTATGTCGGCAAGGTGTTCGCGATCCCGGGCAAACAGCGCCACGACGTCGACATCAACGGCATCGCCATGAGCTTCATTCTCGACGTCACCGGCGGCAAGGGCGTCGTCATCGTGCCGAGCGTCAATTCATACGTCGATTTTCCGTTGCCGCCGCTGCTGGCCGAGCTCGATCGTCACCGGCTCGACCGGCACGCCGTGGGCGAAGAGCCGATCGGCGGCTTGCGCGCCACCAAATACCGGATCGATTACACCGCCAGCGACGGTACGCGCGGCGACGGTTTCCTGTGGCTCACCCGGGACAATATCCTGCTGCGGATGGAGGGCCGCATCATGCGGCCTCGCCATCGGCCCATGACGATGACGATGCGGCTCGAGGGCCTGAAATTCGGCCGGCAGGACGACGCGCTGTTCGCCGCGCCGAAAGATATGCGCCGGCTGCCCTACGAGGCGCTCGAGATGCTGCTGACCCTACGCATGAAGACGCGCCATTAGGCTGCGTTCGATCCAGTCGCGGCCGGCGGCATACTCGACGGTCGGCAGTTCCGCCGCATGTTCGTAGAAATAGCCGAACCGCTTATCGGCCAGGGTCGCGCGCAGATCGGGGATTTGGGCATCGTCCGAAAGGACCCG
>JASHUX010000060.1 GCA_030039775.1 Alphaproteobacteria bacterium
ACGTCGTCGTCGCGCCGCAGCTTTACGCCGGCACCGGCCTGCGCCTGCGCCTCGGCCTCGTTCTCGGCGACGTAGATCGCGCCGTCGGGTCCATACCAAGCCGGGATCTGATGGCCCCACCAGAGCTGCCGGGAAATGCACCAAGGCTGAATGTTGCGCATCCAGTTGAAGAACGTGTTCTCCCAGCTCTTCGGAACGAAGACCGTGTCGCCCCGCTCCACCGCTTTAATCGGCGCCTTCGCCAGCGTGGCCGCGTCGACGAACCACTGGTCTGAGAGATATGGCTCTAGCACCGCGCCAGACCGATCTCCGTGCGGCACTTGCAGGGTATGCGGCTCGATCTTCTCGACCAACCCAAGCGCCTCGAGATCGGCGACGATTTTCTTGCGCGCGTCGAACCGGTCCATGCCGCGATAAGCGGCGGGCGCGTTGTCGTTGAGCCGCGCGTCCAAATCGAAAATGTTGATCTGCGGCAGATTGTGGCGCCTTCCGACCTCGAAATCGTTGAAGTCGTGCGCCGGCGTGATCTTCACCGCGCCGCTGCCCGTGGTCGGATCGGCATAGGTGTCCGCCACGACCGGAATGCGCCGCCCAACCAGCGGCAGCATGACATGGTTGCCGATGAGATGCTTGTAGCGCTCGTCGTCGGGATGGACAGCGACGCCGGTATCGCCGAGCATCGTCTCGGGCCGTGTCGTCGCGACCACGATGAATTCGGCGCTGCCCGCGACCGCGTATTTGAAATACCAGAGCGACCCTTTGGTCTCCACGTTTTCGACTTCGAGATCGGAAATGCCGGTGTGCAACACCGGGTCCCAGTTCACTAGCCGCTTGTCGCGGTAAATCAGCCCATCGCGGTATAGCCGCACGAACACGTTGCGCACCGCGGCCGACAAACCTTCGTCCATCGTGAAACGTTCGCGGCTCCAATCCGGCGACGCGCCGAGGGCGCGAAGCTGACGCGTGATGGTGCTTCCCGATTGCTCCTTCCATCGCCAGACGCGTTCGACAAATTTCTCGCGACCGAGCTTGTGGCGATTGGTCTGCTCCAGGGCGAGCTCGCGCTCCACCACCATTTGAGTCGCGATGCCGGCGTGGTCGGTGCCGGGCTGCCACAACGCGTCGCGGCCCTGCATGCGGCGCCAGCGGATCAGAATGTCTTGAAGCGTGAAAGTCAGTGCATGACCTATATGCAAGCTGCCCGTGACGTTGGGCGGCGGCATCATGATCGTGTAGGGCTCAGCCGCGCGGTCGTGCGCGGCAAAAACACCGGATTCCTCCCAGCGCTTATAGATGTCCGCCTCGACGTCGGCGGCGCGGTAAGTCTTTTCGAGCATGGACCAAAGTTAGAGGGGATTGGCGCGGGTTAAAACCCTCCACGTTGTCCCCCGCGCGAGAGGCGGACTACCGCTCCTGCGCCTCGCGGACAAGGCGGGCGATTTCATCCCGGACGAGGCGCTCGACCAGCCGAGGGAGATTGGCGTCGAGCCATTCCTTCATATGCGGCCGCAGCAGTTCCCTGACCATGTCCTCAAGCGTGCGGCCGACATCGCCGAGCGGCAGCTCGGTTTGGCGTGTGGCTTGGCCGATGGTGGCAAGTTTGGTCAAGGTAGCAACCGACGTGGCCAGCGACGCAGTCTCCGGCGCGGGACGAGGCTCGCGTAGGTCGCGCGGTTCGGCGTTTGGCACCGCCTTAAACGGCGGCGGCCGGCTGAGGCGGCCGGCGGCGTTCTGTGGTAGCGGCGGCGGTGCAGGCGGCAGCGTCTCGGCCGCACGATGCACCAGGTCCTCGTCATCGACGCGCTCGGTCAGATCGAGAATCGCCTCTTGCACCGGCGGCGTGCGCGGCATTTGCGGCGGCGTAGCGTTGGGCGGCAGCGGCGGAAATGCGCGGCCGGGCGGCTCCGTTCCCGCGACTCGGGTGCCGCCGGTCGAGCTGCGCGCGTCCGCACCGGATGCAGGTTGGCGGCCACTATCTTCGACGATAATGCGGCGGATGGAGGCAAGAATTTCCTCCATCGACGGTTCGGTTGGATTGCGCACTTCCGCCATTCGGGCGCCTCGGCGTTACTATCGAAAGAGTACGGGAAACGCTCCGCGATTTCTAGTCGCGCCGCAGCGTCGCGCGGCATGGCGCGATCAATGATCTTTGTCGGAGCCGTTGTCCTCTGACGCGGAGCCGGAACCGAAGCCGAGCCATTTGTCGCGCACGGCGTGATAGTGCTCGTTGACGTCATAGGGCTTGACCTTGAGGTCCAGGTCCGCGGCGGTCAGGCGCCCAACCTGTTGCGCCAGATTGAATTCGGCGAGCGCCAGGTCGTGCTGCGTCGACACAAGCTGTACCCGCGTCGAGAACAAAGTCTGCTCGGTAATCAACACTTGAAGAATGGTGACGGTGCCGACCCGCTGTTCTGCCTGGCTGCCGCGGAATGCTACGTCGGCCGCGGTGACGCTTTCGGTCAGCGCTTTCACCTGCGCGCGGCCGGAAGCAATGGTTTCCCACGCCTGGGTCGCACCCTGCACGGCGGCGCGGCGCGCGTCGTCGGTCACACCCCGCAATTGCCCGACGGTTTGTATCGCCTGCCGCGTCTGGGAATACACCGAGCCACCTTCATAAAGCGGCATAGTCATTTGGGCCTCTACCGACGCGTTTACCGTATCGGAGTTGGGAAAGGCAACGTCGTTGAGCCGCTCGTACGCCCCGACGATCGACAGTGTCGGCAGCAACTGTCCGCGGATCACCTTCACTTGCTCGCGTTCGGCGTCCTCCGCCAAAAGCGCGGCGATCACGTTGGGATTCTTGGTCGCGGCCAGGTTCAGCGCTTCCTCGCGTGTCGCCGGCAGGATCGGCCGCGTCTTGGTCGGCGACAGTTTCCCGGGCAGGTGGCCGATCGCGCGTTCATATTCGGCGCGGCTGACTTGTAGATTGCCTTCGGCCTGGTTGCGGCTGGCGATGGCGCTGGCGTATTGCGCCTCGGCTTGCGCCACGTCCGTTCGGGTCAGCGTCCCGACCTTGAACTGCTCCTGCGTCGATTGCAATTGCGTGTGCAGGACCTGTTCGTTGCTGATCGCGAGCTCAAGGGTTGCTTGGTCACGTACTACATCAAGATAACCCTGTATCACGCTGAAAAATGTTGATTCCTCGGTTACCTGCAATCGTGCCCGTTCCGATTCCACGGTCTTTTCCGCGGCGGCGGTCTGTGCGACCGTACGACCGCCGCGATAGAGCGGCTCCGAGACGGTTACCGCGACGGTATTGGGCGTGACGTTGTTGAGCGCCGGAAGGCTCGAGGGGATCGATAACGGGATGTAGGGCTTCGTGCAGGGGGTCAACGGCGCGCAGCCGGGGTTCGCCAACGCGTAGGTTATTGTCGGTTCGTAGGGCGAGTTGGTTTGCCGCTCGGCGCCCGCCGAGCCGCTGAAGGACACGGTCGGTCGCCAATTAGCCAGTGCCTGCGGCACGTTTTCGTCGACCGCCCGTAAATGCGCTCGTTCGGATAGAAGCTGCGGGTTGGTGTCATAAGCCTCGGACAGCGCGTCTTGCAGTGTTTCGGCCCCCGCGACGCCGGCAATCGTCGTTAGCGCGGCGCCGAGCGCCATTAACCTTATCCCCCAAGCGAAACGCATCGGCGTCACGGGCTCCTCAAAAGACAAAACTTGGCGCCGGGGCAAAGCCTGGCAATAGCGGCGCGGCCGCATCGAACAACGGACGGCGCGACAGCACGCCTTGGACTCGGGTCATCAACGTGGCGCGGCCCACGTCGGCGTCGGCCTTTATCACCGCGACCAGTCGACCACCCTCCGCGAGCTGTCCTGCGACTGCATCAGGGATAGCGGCAACCGCGCCCTCGATCGCGATAACGTCGTAAGGCGCGCCCGCCTCATGACCTTGGGCGAAAGGGGCCTCGACGACGGCGGCATGAAGGACGCCAAGCTCGGCAAGCCGCGCCCGCGCCTGCTGGACCAATGCCGCGTCTTGCTCGACGGCGACCACGCTTCCCGCGATCCGCGCGATAATTGCCGTTCCGTAGCCGGTTGCGCAGCCGATATCCAAGACCTTCTCGGTGTCGTCGATTTCGGCAGCGGCCAGCATCCGCGCCAGGATCATCGGCTCCAGCAACGCCCTACCGTTGCCCAGCGGCAGATCGTCATCGAGATAGGCAGTGTCATGGAACGCGACCGGCACGAAGCGCTCGCGCGGCACCATCAAAAACGCGTCGAGGACGGCCGGGTCCGCCACCTTATTGGTGCGCAGCTGACTCTCGACCATGTTGATGCGCGCCGCGGCGAAATCCATGACCCCTCGGGTCGCCTCCCATTTATCTTGGCGACTGAAATATTTTCCGCCCGCTTTATAAGGGGGCGGGGGCGCCATGACAATGCCGGATCGCCGCGCCAGCCGCGCATGCGCCGCATGGCCCACCTACCGCGCGCGTTCGCCAGGTTTGGTCGGCGCGAGCGTCGACACTATATCTTCGGGCAAGATTTTCGGAGGGAGCGCTATGAAATCCGTGGTTGTGACCGGCGCGTCGAGCGGCATCGGGTGGGGTTGCGTCAAGGTCCTGATCGCCGCCGGTTTCCGCGTCTTCGGCAGCGTTCGCAAGCAGACCGACGCCGATCGTTTGTCCCACGAATTCGGGGCGAATTTCGTGCCGCTGCTGTTTGACGTCACGGACGAGGCGGCGGTCGCCGCCGGTGCAAGGCAGGTCGCGGACATACTCGGCGGCGAGACGCTGGCCGGCCTCGTCAACAACGCGGGCGTCGCCGTGCCGGGCCCGCTGCATTATGTTCAGATCGACGATTTCAAGCGCCAAATCGAGGTCAATCTCACCGGGCAGCTCATCGTGACGCAGGCGTTCCTGCCGTTACTCGGCGCCGACCTAGCGCGAACCGGAACGCCCGGCCGCGTCGTGATGATCTCGTCGGTGGGCGGCAAGAACGCGCTGCCGTTCCTCGGTCCTTACAACGCCTCAAAATTCGCGATCGAAGGACTGTCGGAATCGCTGCGCCGAGAGTTGATGCTTTTTGGCATCGACGTGATCGTGGTCGCGCCGGGTGCGGTGGCGACGCCGATCTGGGACAAGGCCGATGCCGTCGACATCACGCCGTTCGCCAACACGCCCTACGCCGCCCCGCTTGCCACGATCAAGAGCTACATGATCGACAACGGCCGGAAGGGATTCCCGCCGGAGCGGATCGGCGAGACAGTGAAGACCGCGCTCATGGCCGCACGGCCGAAGACGCGCTACACGGTGACGCCGGAGCCGATTCAGAACTTGATGGCCACATACCTGCCGAAGCGCCTGCTCGACAACATCGTTGCGCGCCGCCTCGGCCTTACTCAGTTAAGCCGCACATAATCGTAGTCGATCGGCAATTCGTTGACGCCGCGGTCGGGCGGCGCAATCCAGGCGGCGAACTTGCCCGGTTCGGTGACGCGCTGCATCAGGCTCTTGATGAAGGCCCGGTCGCCGTCGCTCGGCAGCCAATGCGGCAGGCCAGCGGCGTATGCCTCATCGCTCACCACATTGCCCGCGGGATCGACCGGCTGATCGGTCCATAGGCCGGTGCTGCGCCTGAAGCGCGTGCTCGGAAGCGTCAGCGTTTGCGCGAATCCCGCGGCGGCGACGAACCCGTTCCAGCGGCGCGCGCCGACCGCGCATTCATGGACATACGCGTTCCGCACGGCTTCGTTCATCGCGTTACGCAGCGGAATCTCCTCGCGCGCCACGCCGCCCTTGCCGTCGGGCAGGTCCAGCGTCATGGCGCCGTCGCGGCAGAGATGGTCGCCGAACTTGGCCTCGTCCGGCCGGCCTTTCACACCCGCCGCGAAATAGCTCGCGGCATTCGACGAGCTCTCCGCGCCAAACAGATCGAGCGACGACGAGAACCAGAAATTGAGGTAGCGCTGGATCGTCGGCAGGTCGATCGCGCCGGCCGCGCGCACCTTGTCCGGCTCCTCGCCCACTTCTTTCATCACCTCGAGCGTGCGGCGCACCACCCGGGCGACGCCGCTGTCGCCAACGAACATGTGATGCCCTTCCTCGGTCAGCATGAAGCGCGTGGTGCGCGCCAGCGGATCGAACCCGCTTTCGGCAAAGCTTTTGAGCTGGAACTTGCCGTCACGATCGGTGAAGAAGGTGAACATGAAAAAGCTGAGCCAATCGTCGATCCGCTCGTTGAAGGTGGTGAGGATGCGCGGCCGATCGGCGTCGCCCGAATGGCGTTCGAGCAGCGCTTCCGCTTCCTCGCGGCCGTCGCGGCCGAAATAGGCATGGAGCAGATAGACCATCGCCCAGAGGTGACGGCCTTCCTCCACATTCACCTGGAACAAGTTGCGCAAATCGTAAAGCGACGGCGCGGTGTGACCGAGCAAGCGTTGCTGCTCGACCGAAGCCGGCTCGGTATCGCCCTGAGTCACGATGAGGCGGCGCAACGTTGAGCGCAGCTCGCCCGGCACTTGCTGCCACGCCGGTTTGCCGTACTCGTCGCCGAAGCCGATGCACCGGTCCGGCTCCTGTTCGGCCAGAAAAATACCCCAGCGATAGTCCGGCATTTTGACATGGCCGAACGTTGCCCAGCCGGCGCGATCGACCGAAATCGCGGTGCGGAGATACGGTTCGCTGGCCAGAAAATCACTCGGTCCCATCTCACGCCACCAGTCGAGAAAACGCGGCTGCCAATGTTCGAGGGCGCGCTGCAGCGTCTTGTTGCCGCCGAGATCGACATTGTTGGGAATCCGCTCGATATAATCGATCGCCATCAAACGCGCTCCCAATCGAATTTTGGTTTTGTGCCGGACCCGAACAGTTTGAGCGCGCCTTGCGCGCCGGTTGCGTTCGGCCGGTTGAAGATCCAGTTCTGCCACGCCGAGAGCCGCGCGAAGATGCGCGTCGCCATCGTCTCCGGCCCGGCGAAGCGTAGGCTCGCCTCGAGTCCGCTCAGGGCGTCGGGCGACAGGCTCGCGCGCTCCTCGATGGCGAGGCGGATTTCCTCGTCCCAATCGAGTTCGTCGGGCGTCGCCGTGACGAGACCCAACCCCAATGCCGCCGCTGCATCCAGGGGCGTTGCGATTTCGCGTTCGATCTTCTCCACGGCTGCGCTGTCGCCGGCAAAGCGGTTGGCAATACGGGACAACCCATTCGCCATGGGATAAAGGCCGAAACTCTCGCTTCCCATAGTTATGCGCGGCGCTTCGTTGCCCTTCGTGTGGAGCATGTAGCTTCGGTCTGCGGCCAAGGCCAATTCGAACAGCGTTCCGGAAAAGCACGAGCGTTCGTCGATGATCGCGAATAGGCTGCGCGCGGAGATGTCGAGGCGCGAGAAAGTGCGGCGCAACAGCCCGATGGTCTCACGCGCCAGCCAGTGATCGCGATTCCTGTCTAGGTCGGCATCGGCGCTGAGAACCCGCATGTCGTCGCCGCGCGTCTCGAGGAGGATCGTGCCCATTTCGAGTTCATTGAACCGCAGCATCAGGATGGCGTCGTCGAGCTCGCGTGCCATCGCCAGCGGCCACCATTCGGCGGGTTCGTACAAGGCTGAGGTAAAAGAGTTGGTAGAATGATCCGGCGCTTTAACTGTGATCGTCGCGACGCGCGCTTGACGATCTAGAACGACGTCTACCCACCGATAATGATACCCCTCCGCGTCGATCTCACGGCGCAGCGGCGGCAGCGTTATGCCCTTGTCGCCGCGCGGCTTGGCCAGCGCCGCTGCGCGCTCCTTCACCAGCGCGGCAAAGCGGTTCGGCGGCGCGATGTGATCGACCAGCTTCCATTCCTTCGCGCGGTCGGCGCGCACGCCGTCGGCGGTCGTACAGAACACATCGGCCAGGTCGCGCCGTACCCTGCGCTTGTCGATGAGGCGCGTCAGGCCGCCCGTGCCCGGTAGCACACCCAACAGCGGTACTTCCGGCAGGCTCACCATGGTCGAGCGGTCATCCACCATCGCGATCTCGTCGCAGGCGAGCGCGATCTCGTAACCGCCGCCCGCGCAAGCGCCGTTGATCGCGGCGAGGAACTTCAAACCGGAATACGTACTCGAATCCTCGATGCCGGTACGCGTCTCGTTGGTGAATTTGCAGAAATTGACTTTGAACGCGTGCGGCGAGGTCGCGAGCATGTAGATATTGGCGCCGACGCTGAAGACGCGGTCGCGCGCGCTGGTGATGACCACCGCGCCGACTTCGGGATGCTCGAACCGGATGCGGTTCAGTGCATCGTACAGTTCGATATCGACGCCGAGATCGTAGGAATTGAGCTTGAGCTGATAACCCGGAACGATTCCGCCGTCTTCGGCGACGTGAAGCGCCAACGTCGCGACCGCGCCGTCATAGGCGACACGCCAATGCTTGTACCGTGACGGATCGGTATCGAACGTGATCATCGCGCCGCCCGCACCGCCGTCTTGAGCCGCTTTAGGCTCGCCGCGACCGTGGCACCGCTGGTGTCGACCCGCGCATCGGCCTTGGCGTAGAGCGCCTCGCGCCCGTCGAGAATGCGGCGGAGATCGGCCATCGCTTCGTCGTTGCCCGCCATCGGCCGCAGATCGCTCTGCGCAACGACCCGGCCCATATGTTCCTCCGGCGCCGCGGTCAGCCAGATCGTGTAGCACGCGGTCAGCAACAAATCGTACGTGCCGGGCTCGGACACGATGCTGCCGCCCGTTGCGATCACCGCGCGGTCGTTGCCCTCCAACACGGTTTCCAGAGCGCGCCGCTCGTAGCGGCGGTATGCCGCTTGGCCGTAGAGATCGAAAATCTCGGCGAGGCTGGCGCCGGCGACGCGTTCGATCTCGCGATCGAGTTCGATAAACGGCACGCGCAGATCGCGTGCCAGCATCGCGCCGAGCGTCGACTTGCCGGCGCCGCGCAGCCCGATCAGCGCGATGCGCTTGCCGCGCTCGCGCGCCGCCGCGCCGCCGAACATCGCATTCAGAGTCTGCCGCGCGTCGGTAAGTTCCGCCGCGTTCAACCGCCGCAACGTCTCGACCAACAAGGTCAAGTCGGGCCGGTCCGGCGTATCGCGCACCAGATCGTCGGCGGACAGGTTCATCGCCTGCGCGATCTGGCGCAACAGCAAGATGGAGATATTGCCCTGCCCGCTTTCGAGTTGCGCGATGTAGCGCTCGGAGACACCGGAATCCCGAGCCAGCAGCTTGCGGGTCATGCCGCGCCGGGCCCGGGCCTCGCGTACGCGCTCGCCGACGCGCAGCAGGAAGGCGCCGCCGTCCCCAATGTCGTCGTCCCGCTCGCGCAGCACCACGCTCAATTCGGATCTCCTGAAGGCAATATAGTGCTTTTTTGTACCATGACATGCATTATAATGCCAGCAACAAATGGTCGTATCCCTTTTCCCTACCCCGCCTACGCGGGAAGATCGGATGGGGGCCGCAGAGGAACGCTCGGGAGACCAGCGAATGTCAGAGACGAAAATTCCGGAATTGCCGCGCCGTTACAACGCCGCGGTCGATCTGATCGCGCGCAACCTCACCGGCGCGCGTGCCAATAAAGCGGCGTTCCGCGACGATACGGACGCCATCACCTATGCCGAGCTGGCCGCGCGCGTCGATCGCGCCGCCGGCGCCCTGCTCGGCCTCGGCCTGCGGCCGGAACAGCGCGTCGTGCTGTGCCTGCTCGACACGATCGACTTTCCGGTCGCGTTTCTTGGCGCAATCAAGACCGGCATCGTGCCGATCCCGGTCAATACGATGTTTACGCCGCAGGACTACGATTACATCCTCCGCGACAGCCGCGCCCGCGCGCTTATCGTTTCCGACGCGCTCCTACCGAAATTCGAGGAAATCCGCCACGGCCAGCCGCATCTCGAGCACGTGATCGTATCCGGCGGCGACGGCTCGCCATTCCGCAAGCTGGTCGACGCCGCGCCGGCGCATGCCGAGGCCGCCGACACCACGCCCGACGACATGTGCTTCTGGCTTTATTCCTCCGGCTCGACCGGCACGCCCAAAGGGGTCGTGCATCTTCACGGCGATCTCATTCGAACTGCCGAGCTCTACGGCAAGCCCGTTCTCGGCATCGAGGAACGCGACATCGTGTTTTCCGCCGCCAAGCTGTTCTTCGCCTATGGCCTCGGCAATTCTCTGACCTTCCCCATGTCGGTCGGCGCCACCACCATTCTTTCGGCCGAGCGAGTCGTTCCCGTGCTGGTATTCAGCATATTCCGCGCCCACAAGCCGACGATCTTCTACGGCATACCGACCCTGTTCGCCTCGATGCTTGCCGCAAACGACTTGCCGACGCGCGCCGATGTGGCGTTGCGGCGCTGCGCTTCGGCCGGCGAAGCGTTGCCGGAGCAGATCGGCGTCAACTGGCGCGAGCGGTTCGGCGTCGACATTCTCGACGGTATCGGCTCGACCGAGATGCTGCACATCTTCCTGTCGAACCGCATCGGCGACGTGCGCTACGGCACGACCGGCAAGCCGGTACCCGGTTATCGTGTGCGGCTCGTCGACGATGACAATAACCCGGTGCCGAAAGGCGAGATTGGCGAACTGCAAGTCAGCGGGCCGACGTCCGCGCCCTATTACTGGAACAATCGCGAGCGCAGCCGCCACACCTTCATGGGCGCGTGGACGCGCAGCGGCGACAAATATCGCCAGGACGACGACGGCTATTACGTCTATTGCGGCCGTACCGACGACATGCTGAAGGTCGGCGGTATTTACGTCTCGCCCTTCGAGGTCGAGGGCGCCCTCGCTTCGCACGTATCGGTACTGGAATGTGCGGTGGTCGGCTGCGAGGACGAGGCGAAGCTGATCAAGCCAAAGGCGTTCGTCGTTGTTAAGCAGGGCCATAAGCCCTCACCCGCGCTGGCCGCGGCGCTGCAGGACCACGTCAAATCCAAGCTCGCGCCTTACAAATATCCGCGCTGGATCGAGTTCGTCGAGGACATGCCCAAGACCGCGACCGGAAAGATTCAGCGGTTCAAGCTGCGGCAATAGCCGCTATTGCAGCGTCGGCATCCCGATAAACAATAGTTCGCTGGGCGTGCGCGCGCGGAATTCGCCGCGCTCGCCGCGTCCTACCTCGATGGCGGATTCCGACCGCCACGCGTAGTTCCCGAGCGTGCCTTCTCCCGACAACACATAGAACAGGCGCGCGCCGATTGCGGCATGGGTCGCGCCGGATTCGAGCCGCAGATAGCCGATATCCGTCTCGCGCTCGCCGAAGCGGCCGAGTAACCGGGTCTGAACGCCTTTCTCCGACGGCGAATCCACCCAGGCGAAATTCTCGGGGTTCATCAGGATCGGTGCTTGATAACGCGGCGCGGGGTAAACCAGCTTGCGCTTGTTGTGATGCTCCCAGACGGCTTCGTAACCGTCCTGGTTCTTACGCCCCTCGCCGGGGTCGTTACGCGTATAGACACCGTCCTTGAAGGCACCGACTTCTTGCAGCGCCGCGGTCGCGGCCCGCAGTTCCTCGCGCGCCATATAGCCGTTGCCGCTGGCGCCGCCGAATTGCAGCACGAGCGTCAGCGAATCCTCCGAACTGGTCTGCGGACCGTAGGGCGTGCCTTCGGGGAAATAGCCGACGCTTCCTTTCGGCATGTTGCCGTCGCGGCCAAATTCGAAAGCGCCGCCGAGCTGAACCCGATATTGATCGAAATTGTGCTTGTGGCGCGGCGAGACGAAGTCGCCGAACGTCTCGACGTTGCTTAAGGCGTAATTGCCGGGGGTGCCGGGCGTGCCGGTCAGCAATTGCTTGTTGCGGAATCGTCCGCCGCGATGACGATTGCCCTCTTCCACGAACGCGATTTCGTCGCCCTGCACGATCCGCATCGTCATTCTCCTTCGCCGACTGTCCTTTGCTATCATCGGCGCGGGCGACGATCAATAAAGCGTGTCGCATGGCTCATGCGCCCGCGAGGGGGAGAAACATCGTGAGTGAGACGACTGCGGCCGGCGTGATCGGCGCTCGATTGGACCGTCTCGCGTCGAGCCGGACGATATGGCTTTTCGTCATCCTGATTTCCTGCGGCAGCTTCTTCGAGGGCTACACCATCCTCCTGCCCGCAAGCATCGCACCCGGTATCGTCAAGAGCGGCATCCTGACCGCGACGACCACCAGCTTCTTCGGCATGACGGGTTATGCCAGCTTCGTCGCGGCGACGTTCGCGGGATTCCTGGTTGGCACGGCGTGCTTTAGTTTCATCGCGGACAGGTTCGGCCGCCGCACCATCTTCACCGTCGGGCTGCTGTGGTTCTCCATCGCCAGCGCGATCATGGCGTTTCAGCACACCGCGAACGGCCTCAATCTGTGGCGCTTCCTCAGCACCGTCGGCATCGGCGTTGAGATGGTCACCATCGACGCCTATCTGAGCGAGCTGATGCCGAAAGCATCCCGCGGCAAGGCCTTCGCACTGGGGTCGGCGATCACGTTCGCGTCGTCGCCGGTCTGCGCCTTCCTGGCGTTTCAACTGATTGCGACAACACCGCTCGGGCTCGACGGCTGGCGGTGGGTCGTATTGGCCGGATCGCTCGGCGCGATCATCGTCTGGCCGTTACGGCTCGGCATTCCCGAGAGCCCCCGATGGCTGGCCACGCATGGCCGGACCGACGCCGCCGACCGGATCGTGGCAGGGCTCGAAGCGCGGGTTGTGCGCGAAATCGGCGCGCCGTTGCCGCCGGTCGAGGCGACCGCCGCGGCACTGCCCGCGGAAAGAGGCGGCTACCTCGAAATTTTCAGCCGCGCCTATCGCTCGCGGACGATCATGCTGAGCCTGTTCAATCTCTTCCAGGCGATTCGGCCTCTACGGTTTCGGCAATTGGGTCCCGACCCTGCTGGTGCAGCAAGGCGTCAGCGTGACGCACAGTCTCGGTTACGTGTTCGGCATGCAGCTCGCGGCGCCGCTCGGGCCATTGGCGGCGATGGCGTTCGCCGACCGCATCGAACGGAAATGGCAGATCGTCGGCGCTGCGCTCGTGATGGCGGTCGCCGGGTTGGCGTTCGCGCAACTGACCAATCCCTACCTCATCATTCCGGTCGGCGCGATCCAGACGCTGACGGCGGCGGTGCTGAACTACAGTTTCCATTCCTATCAAGCCGAGCTGTACCCGACTCGGATCCGCGCCCAGGCTGTCGGCTTTGTCTATTCGTGGAGCCGGCTGTCAGGCGCGTTCAGCGGCTTCTTGATCGCTTTCGTGCTCGGCCATTACGGTGTGCCGAGCGTGTTCCTGTTGATTGCCGGCAGCATGGCGGTGGTCGCGCTGTCCATCGGAGCCATGGGTCCGCCGACGAGCCGCCGCGCGTTGGAGGCGCTGGCCGGTGACAAACGCCACGTTCGTCCGCGCCGGCGCGCATCGGCTCGAAGTGAAGCGGATTTCAGGCCGCGGCGATCTCCCTACACTGGTCTTTCTCCATGAAGGACTTGGCTCGGTGGCAATGTGGCGCGATTTTCCCGACCGGGTCGCCGTCGCGACCGGCGCGCCGGCCCTCGTCTATTCACGCCACGGCTATGGCAAGTCGGACCGGCTCGAAGGCGACCGCGCCGTCGATTACATGCATGCCGAAGCGCTGACGGTGCTGCCCGAACTCCGCGCCGCGCTCGACCTCGAAAACGTCGTGCTGTTCGGGCACAGCGACGGCGCATCGATCGCGTTGATCCATGCCGGCGCCGGCCAATGGCCGGTGCGCGGCCTGATCCTCGAAGCGCCGCACGTCTTTGTCGAGGACATCACCGTCGCCAGCATCGCCGCGATGAAACGCGCGGCCGAGACCACCGACCTGGTCGCGCGCTTGGCGCGGTATCACGACGACCCCGCGCGTGCGTTTTGGGGCTGGAACAAGATCTGGCTCGATCCCGCTTTCCGGACGTGGAACATCGCGGATTACGTGTCCGGCGTCCGTTGCCCGGTGCTGGCAATTCAAGGAGCGGACGACAAGTACGGCACGCTGGCGCAGCTCGCGGCGGTCGCCCAAGGCGTTGCCGGTCCCTACGAACAAGTCGTGCTCGCCGATTGCGGGCACTCGCCCCACCGCGACCAGCCTGCCCTAGCCTTGGCGACGATCGCGCGGTGGTGGCACAATCCCATCAACAAATTCGTTTGAGGGAGGATGCGATGCGGTATCCGGCTCTGGTCGGAGCGTTGACGGCATGCGCCTTGGCGGCGGCGCCGGCCTTCGCTCAAAAGCACTATGACACGGGCGTCACCGACACCGAAATCAAGATCGGCGAGACGGCGCCGCTCTCCGGACCGGTTTCATCGTCCGGCAACGCCGCCAAGGCCGAGATCACGTTTTTCAAGATGATCAACGACCGGGGCGGCGTGAACGGCCGCAAGATCGATTTCATCCTTTATGACGACGGTTACAATCCGGCGCGCACCGTCGAACAGACCCGCAAGCTGGTCGAAGAGGACAAGGTTTTCGTCGTCTTCGGCTCGACCGGGACGCCGACTAATCTGGCCGTGCGCAAATATCTCAATGCGCAAAAGGTGCCACAGCTCTTCCTCGTATCCGGCGCACCGCAATTCAACGACCCCAAGAATTTTCCCTGGAGCATTCCTGGCGCGCTCGATTACGTGACGGAAGGACGCATCGACGCCGAATACGTCCTCAAGAACAAGCCCGACGCCACCATCGCGGTGCTGTACCAGAACGGCGACCTCGGCGGCAGTTTCCTCAAGGGCCTGCGTCTCGGTCTCGGCGACAAGGCCGACAAGATGATCTTGTCGGCACTCAGCTTCGAACCAACCGACCCCACCGTGGATTCGCAAATCATCAGCCTGGCGCAGACCCATGCCACGGTGTTCGCGGACTACGCCTTGCCGAAGGCGGTGGCGCAGGCGCTGCATAAGGCGACCGATCTCGGCTGGCGCCCGCTACACATCATTCCGGCGATCGCCGCGGTTCCCGAGGCCGCGTTCAAGCCCGCCGGGTACGAGAACGCGGTCGGCACTATTTCGCTGAGCGCGCTCAAGGACCCGACCGACAAGGAGAAATGGGGGAATTCACCCGACTTCCAGGCGTTCGAAGCATGGATGGCGAAATACAACACGTCGAGTCCGGATCCGAACTCGGTCCTGAATTCGGTCGCGTTCGGTGCGGCGAGTTTGCTGATTGACGTGCTCAAGGGCTGCCGCGACGACCTGACCCGCGACAATGTCGTCAACGTGGCGACCCATCTCAACGTTGCCGTGCCGATGGCGCTGCCGGGGATCCGCTTCCACATCTCGCCCGATAATTACGATGCATTCCACCAGGCGCAGATCGCGCGCTTCAATGGTAAGAAGATGGTGCCGATCGGCCAGCTTATTTCGGTGGAGTAAGCGCGGTCAGTACGTGCCGTCGCGCAGCTGGCGCAGCTCGATCACATCGAAATTGGTGTCGCGGTAAGCGCCCGCCATCGCCTCCCATTGCGCGGCCTCCGCCTTGATCGGGCAGCCGGCCTTGGCGAGCCACGCCATCGCGGACAGCGCCCCATTCACTTCGAGCCAAATGTCGAGATACGGCTTCGATTGCGGCGTGGCCAGCACCCGCGGCGTCACGCGCTTTCGCAATTCCGCGCGCGCGGCCGCGCAGAGCGCCGCCGTCGGCGTCACGTCGATCGCGATGAGATAGCGCAGCGGAAAATCGCCCCGCGCCAGCAGGGCCTTGGTCTCGGCCTGCCGGTTTGGCAACTGGCGGATGCGCATGAGCGCCGCATCGGTATCGGGACCGTTTATCACCAGAAACGGGGTCCATTGCGATAGCGGCGCATCGGCCGGCAGCGCCGCGAAGGCGGCGTGCGACTTGGCAATGTCTTCAGCGATGCGCTGCTTATAGGCATCGCGCTGGTTCGACATCGGTAGCGTTGCGAGGCACAACGCCGTAACCGTGCTCCATGTCGCCGCGCCCGCAAGCCATGTCGGCGCCGCCCGGCGCAGCGGCGGCATCATCGACCATAGGGCGAGCGCCACGATCAACGGCGGCGCAATCGCGGGCTCGACCATCGGCCAGTAATAAGGGGGGTTCTGCGGCTCGCTAAGCAAGCCTTCCGCCGTCAGCGCCACGACGCCCGACGCCGGAATCAGGATCAGCGCCGGCAACCATATTCCGGTCGGCATGTGCCCGCCCAGCCCGGCAACCAACATCAGCACGGCGAGCAATACCCACTCGAAGACCAAACCGATCGCGGCGAAGGCCTGCGACATGCCGTTGCCGGCCGCGTCGCTGTCGTTCAGCGACGTTAGCCACGACAGCAGCACCAGCCATACCAGCAAGACGAACACGCTGAGCAGCAGCGCCGCGACAAGCGCGCCGGTCGACGGTCTGACGGTAGCCCCCATTTGCGCTAGAGTGATCGGACCGGGCCGTTCGGTCAATTCGCGCGGAGGTAGTCATGGTCGCGATCATCGCCGCTGTTAAAAACCACGCGGGCATCGCGCCGCCGATGTCGCGCTTCGTCCATGGCGCTGTCATGGCGGCCCTGGTCACGAAGGCGCCGCACAATTCGTTGTGGAAGAGCAACCTCGGCCGCTTCGAGAATGAATCGCCCAACTGACAAGAAAATGAGCCGCATGCTAAACCCATGGACGGTGTAGCGATGTTTGAGCACCGTCGTTTCAATGCGCCGCTCGGCGCCGAGATCGTCGGGCTCGACCTGTCACGGCCGCTCGGCGATGCCGCGTTCGCTAGGGTGCGCGACGCGTTTCTGGCAAGCGACGGCATGCTCGTGTTCCGCGACCAGCGCATCACGCCCGAGCAGCACATCGCGTTCAGCCGCCGCTTCGAGCCCCTGATGATCCATGTGCTGAAGCAATATCTGCTGCCGGGCCATCCCGAAATCTTGATCGTCTCGAACGTGATCGAGAACGGAAAGCCGGTGGGACTCGGCGACGCCGGCCGTTATTGGCATTCCG
>JASHUX010000061.1 GCA_030039775.1 Alphaproteobacteria bacterium
GCTTGGCCCGACGCCGCGCTCGCGGTCGATGTGGAGCACACCGGCCGCCATCTGCTATGGTGACGGCCGGTAGTTTGGCGAGACCGACCCGCATGACCGAAAAGCATCCGAAACACCGCGAGATCGAGACGCGGACCAAAAAGATTCGCGAGCATCTGACCAAGGCCCATGCCAAAGCAGATACGCACAGCGAGCTCGGCCGGGCGCTCGCTAACGCCGGCGCCGAAATTCAGATATTGCTTCGCGAGATCGAAGAAATCGCCTCGACGATCGGCTAGCGCGATGCCGCAAGCGAAACGCAAGCCGGCGGCGAAGCCGAAAAAATCCCGCGTCAAACGGCCGGCGGCGCGAACGTCCGCCGTCAAAGGTTCCACGAAGCGGTGCGCCGCGGCAAAAGGGGCGGCGACGGCCCGCGCAAAGCCGGCGCGGAAGCACAACGCCGCAGCCAAGATCGATCCGCGCTGGGCGGCGCTGGTCGCGGAATTGCGCGCCAAGGAAAAGGCGCGCGACGCCATCGACCCGTTCCGCAAAGGCTGGGCGTCCTCCGATAAGCAGATCGCGACCTGGAAGCAGCTCAACGACGCGGTCAAGGACGTCCGCGAGCGCATGGACAAGCTGATCGCTGGCCTGCCGCATTGACCGGCCGCGCGCGGGCCGCGTTAGCATTTTGTTGCCGGCGCGAGCCCATGCGGCGGTTGCCGTCGCAAGGTTTTTGGCCGATATTATTTGGATAACGCCGGAGGGGAGGGTTACGGTCCGGCGTTAATAGTTAGGCCATATGACTGTGAATTCGCCGATACCAGCAGCGCCGTCCGACCCGGACGCGGGCCAACGCGCGCAACGCATCGGAGTGTTGTTGCGGCGCGCGCGCGAAGGGCGACGCATCGCGCTCGCCGATGTCGCGGCGACGTTGCGCATCCGCATCGGGTATCTCGAGGCGATCGAGACCGGTGCCTACGAAAAATTGCCCGGGGCGGTCTACGCGGTCGGCTTCGTGCGCGCTTATGCCGAGTATCTGGGCCTTGACGGCGAAGAAGCGGCGCGCCGATTCAAGCGAGAGGGGCAGGGCCTCGACCACCAGCCCGACCTGACATTGCCGATGCCGATTACCGAACGCAGCATTCCCGGCGGCCGGATTCTGATGACGGCCTTGGTGCTGGCGATCTGCGGCTATGGGCTTTGGTACTATGTCGGCACCGCCCAGCGCGGTCAGCCGGACGGTGTGGCAGCCGTGCCGCCTGCGTTACAGTCCGAGGGCGCGACGCCGAACGAGGCAAAGGCCGCCGTCAAAGAGCCGGGTGGCCCGCCGATCGAGGCATCGACCCCGGTTTCGGCGCCCGCGATGCCCGCGCCGCAGAAAGTTGCCGCCGCGGCCGTAACGGCCTCGCCACCCGCGCCGCCGCCCCCGCCGCCCGATCCCGCCCATACGTATGGCGTAACGGATGGACCGGCGCGGGTCGTGCTGCGCTTCACGGGCGATTGCTGGATCCAGATTAAAGGCGGTGGACCTGACGCCGATCTGGGCAAGCTGATGCATGCCGGCGACGTCTATCGCGTCCCGAACAAGCCCGGCCTGGTCGCGCGGGTCGGGGACAGCGAGGCGTTGATCATTCTGATCGATGGCAGGACGGTGACATTGCCGAAGGCCAATTCCTTGGTCCGGAACATCGCGCTCGACCCGAGCGAGCTCTTGGCCTTAGCCGGGCCGCCCGCGCCGACAGCCGTTGCGGCTCCCGGACCGGCGATCGTCTCAAAGCCCGTACCGGTCGTCGCGGCGCCGCGCGCGACCGCCAAAACCGCCCCGGTCGACGCCCCGGCGGCCCCGGTGCGCGACTTGCCCGAAAACGACTGAGCCCTCGCCCTGTCGCCCGGGCACAATCCACGCTATATAAACGTTGTATAAGGTAAGTGAGGGCTACAGCGATGAGTGTGCGTCCCTATCGCGACATCATCCGACGCAAGAGCCGGCAAATCCATGTCGGCAAGGTGCCGATCGGTGGCGACGCGCCGATCGCGGTCCAAACCATGACCAACACCCTGACCCACGACGTCGAAGCCACGGTGGCGCAAATCCTCGCCAGCGAGGCGGCCGGCGCCGACATCGTGCGCGTCTCCTGTCCCGACCAAGAATCCTCGCTGGCCCTCAAACACATCGTGCCGCGCGTCCATGTCCCGATCGTGGCCGACATCCATTTCCACTATAAGCGCGCGATCGAGGCCGCCGAAAACGGCGCCGCGTGCTTGCGGATCAATCCCGGCAATATCGGCTCTTCCGAGCGGGTCAAAGAAGTGGTCAAGGCCGCCAAGGATTACGGCCTTTCAATGCGCATCGGCGTCAATGCCGGCTCGCTCGAAAAGGACCTGCTCGAGAAATACGGCGAGCCGTGC
The DNA here is from genome assembly GCA_030039775.1 of Alphaproteobacteria bacterium. GTDB lineage: Bacteria > Pseudomonadota > Alphaproteobacteria > ATCC43930 > CGMCC-115725 > JAATGI01. The sequence continues at coordinate 2,389 of JASHUX010000061.1, forward strand.
CCCGAGGCGATGGTCGAGAGCGCGCTCGATCACGCCAAGATTCTGCAGGACCACGATTTCCACGAATTCAAAATCTCGGTGAAGGCGTCGGACGTTTTCCTCGCCGTCGCCGCCTATCAGCAATTGGCGGACGTATGCGACTACCCGCTTCATCTCGGCATCACCGAGGCTGGCGGCATGATGACCGGCACGACCAAGTCGGCGATCGGCATGGGCTCCCTGCTTTGGGCCGGAATCGGCGACACGATCCGCGTCTCGCTTTCGGCCGATCCGCCGGAGGAGGTCCGCGTCGCGTTCGAAATCCTGAAGGCGCTCAATCTGCGGCGCCGCGGCGTGCAGGTGATTTCCTGCCCGTCCTGCGCGCGCCAGCAATACGAGGTCATCAAGACCGTCGAGATTCTGGAAAAGCGCTTGGCGCACATCACGACGCCGATGACGCTGTCGGTCATCGGCTGCGTCGTGAACGGGCCCGGCGAAGCGCGCGAGACCGATATCGGCTTCACCGGCGGTGGCAACGGCACCCACCAGGTCTATGTCGCGGGCGTGCCGCATCACCGCTTGAAGGACGAGAACATCGTCGACCATCTGGTCGCGATGGTCGAGAAAAAGGCCGCCGAGATCGAAGCCGCGAAGGCCGCGAAAGAAACGGCCGAAGCGGCCGAGTAGTTCAACGGATTTCGTCGTCCCTGTGAACGCAGGGACCCGGGGTAAGCGACGTGCGATTGCCCTGGAACCCGGCTTTCGCCGGGGCGACGGACGGGGTTACGATTTGGTCGAATAACGGTCGCTCGAAGGGAAAATCTCACTTCATGCCCGTATTGCAGCCGGCGCGCGGCACCCAGGACATATTGCCCGACGCGATGCGGCGTCACCGCGCCGTCATCGACACCGCGCGCGACATTGCCGCGCGCTACGGCTACGCTGAAATGACGACGCCGATGTTCGAGTTCACCGATGTGTTTTCGCGGCCGATCGGCGAGGCGACCGATATCGTCTCGAAAGAGATGTACACGTTCAAGGATCGCGGCGATGAAGAGATCACGCTCAGGCCCGAATACACCGCCGGCATCGTGCGTGCGGTCATCTCGAACGGCCTGACGCAGAATCTGCCGCTCAAGTTTTTTGCCCACGGCCCAATGTTCCGCTACGAGCGGCCGCAGAAAGGGCGCTTCCGCCAGTTCCATCAGATCGACGTCGAGCTGATCGGCGCCGGCACGCCCGAATCCGACGTCGAGATCATCGCGCTCGGCGCCGACATTCTGGCGTCGCTCGGCGTCGGCCAAGTCTGTGTGCTGCAGCTCAACACGCTCGGCGACACCGAATCGCGCCAGGCCTATCGCGCGGCGCTGGTCGATTTTTTTTCGGCGCATCGTGACGGCCTGTCCGAGGACAGTCGCCGCCGGTTGGAACGCAATCCGCTGCGCATTCTCGATTCGAAGGACCCGGGCGACATCCGCATCAACGCCGACGCGCCGGCCTTCGACACCTACCTCACCGACGCAGCGCGCGATTTTTTCGCCAAGGTGCGCGGCGGGCTCGAGACGCTCGGCATCGGCTACCGGATCAATCCGCGCCTGGTGCGGGGCCTCGACTATTACTGTCACACCGCGTTCGAGTTCGTGACCGAGCAGCTCGGCGCCCAAGGCACCGTGCTGGGCGGCGGCCGTTATGACGGGCTGATGAAATTGATGGGCGGGCCCGACGCGCCGGCGATCGGCTGGGCGGCGGGCATCGAACGCTTGGCGCTGTTGATCGCGGAGCCGGCTTCGCCCTCGCGTCCGATCGCGATGATCCCGCTCGGCGAGGCGGGCGAGGCGAAGGCGATGACGCTAGCGCACGCGCTGCGCCTCGCCGGCTTCACCGTCGATCAGGCCTATTCCGGCAATCTCAAGCGGCGCATGCAGCGCGCCAACAAGATCGCGGCCCGCGCCGCCGTGATCCTGGGCGACGACGAATTGGCGCGCGGCGCGGCCACGGTGCGCGACCTCGATACCGGCGAGCAGATCGAGGTGCCGCTGGCGCAACTGAAGGACCGTCTCGCGCCTTTCCGCTAGCGGCGATGGCCGCGTCTCCTGTGATCGTGGGCCTGAATCACCGCACCGCGCCGGCGGAATGGCGCGACCGGTTCGCGCTGGTCGAGGCGGCGCGGGACGCGCTCGCCGATGCGTTGGGCGCGGGCGTGCTGCTGGTGACCTGCGACCGGATCGAATGGATCGCCGCCGCCTGCGAT
>JASHUX010000062.1 GCA_030039775.1 Alphaproteobacteria bacterium
ACGGATATCGCGGGGACGGCACGGTTCAACCGCGTTGAGTTCGATCTTTATCCCGATGGCGGGGTCTCTCGTGACGTCAAGGTGAATAGCGGCAAGGTGATCCTGACCAAGCTCGACACCGACAACGAAGAAGCAACCGTCGACGTGACGGTGACCGGTCCGCTCGCCACCGTGCTCGAGGAGCTCAATCGAAAGCCGCTGCGATACGCGAAAGCGCTTGGCATCGATCCTGCTGGCGTCCAAGGCACCGCCAAAGGCGCGCTGCATTTCCACTTGCCGATGAAGAAGGATCTCCGCCTGTCGATGGTCGATTATTCGGCCCACGGGACGCTCGACGATATCGCCATCGACAAGATTCTGTTCGATCACAATCTCAGTGCCGATTCGCTACGCATCGCCGTGGATCGGGGAGGCGTCGATCTCGACGGCAACGCCAAGCTCGACGGCATTCCCGTCGCGCTCGACTGGAAGGAGAACTTCTCGGGCGCGCCGATCCGGACGAGGTACCGGCTCCAGGGTGTGTTCGATGACGCCGCTCGCCACAAGCTAGGCATCGATTGGCTGACCGACATGGTGTCGGGGCCGATCGGACTCGATCTCGCCTTCGCTCGGCACCGCAACGATTTCGCCGAATCCGACGTGACGCTCGATCTCACAAAGGCTGCCCTGACGATCGACAAGCTCGGCTGGACAAAAAAGCCAGGCATTCCCGCCCGCGCCCGTCTCAACATTGAATCGCGCAACGATCTCGCCACCCGGATCACGGGCGTGAATATTCATGGCGGCGGGCTAGACAGCAACCTCGACATCACGCTCACCGGCAGCGAAGCCGCCGCCAAAATCGATCGCGTGAATGTTTATCGGCTTTCGGTCGGGCGAACCGACATCTCGGGCACCGTGGCGCGCCGTCCCGAGGGTGGCTGGTCGGTGCAGTTGCACGGCCCGACCTTCGACGCCACCCGCATGATGGACGACATGCAAAAGGTGGCGCCGAGCGCCGACCATGAACCGCCGCTGGCGCTCGACGTGCGGCTTGGTCAGATGGTGTTGGCGCCGGGCCGCGTCATCGGCGATGTCAACGCGAAACTCTATAGCGACGGCATTCATTGGCGGACGGCCGAGGTCGACGCGGCACCTGCGCCCGGCAAGAAGCTGTCGCTACGGTTCGGCGGCAAGACCGGTGACGGCAATTTCCGCCTCACCAGCGACGATCTAGGCGCCGTGCTGAAGCTGCTCGACATTTCGGGCAAGGTGCGTGGCGGCACCGTGACGGTGACGGCACGTGCCGACGATGTGGATGGGCATCGCACCCTCAACGGCAAGATCGACGGCAGGAATTATCGGGTGGTCAACGCACCCGCTTTTGCGCAGCTCCTGTCGCTCGCGTCGTTCACCGGTCCGGCATCGCTCATGAACGGGCAAGGCATCCCCTTCAACCGGATGCAGGGCGACTTCGTACTCGACAACGGCACCGTCGAGCTGCGCAACGCGCGGGCCTATGGCGAGGCCATCGGTATCAACGCGAGCGGCGAATTCGATTATCGCCGTAACATGCTCGACATGAGCGGGACCCTGGTCCCGGCCTACCTGCTCAACAGCTTCCTGAGCAATATTCCGGGCATCGACCTGCTGTTAGGCGGCAAGGGCGAAGGCATTTTCGCCGCCAAGTTCCGGGTCGCCGGCTCGGCCGCGGATCCCGGCATTTCCGTCAATCCCTTGAGCGCGCTCGCGCCGGGTTTCCTGCGCGGCCTATTCCTGTTCGACGCCGGCAAGCCGACGCAAGACAACGCCAAGCGCGACGTTCCGCCGGAAGGCGGTTAATTACGCGGGTTTGACCAGTGCGTGGCGCTTTCGGCCCGCAGACAGCTTGATCACGCCATCGCTGTTAAGATCGCCGGGACCGAGCTTGCGGGTTTCATCGCTTACCGGCTGGTCGTTCACTCGCGCGCCGTTGCCGCGTACCAGGCGCCGCGCCTCGCCGAGACTGGCGGCGAGCCCGGCCTGATGCAGCAGATTGATGACCTGCACGCCTTGATCCAGCGTCGCACGGGCGATCGTAATGACCGGAAGGTCGGCGCCGATGCCGCCCTCCGCGAACACGCGTCGCGCGGTTTCGGCGGCCGCCTTCGCGGCGTCGGCGCCATGGCATAGCGTCGTCGCCTCGGTCGCGAGCACTTCCTTGGCGTGATTGATCGCGGCGTCGGTGCCGGCCTCAAGCCGCGTAATCTCCGCAAGCGGCAAATCGGTGAACAGGCGCAGGAAGCGCCCGACATCGGTGTCGTCGACGTTGCGCCAGAATTGCCAATAGTCGTAGGGCGACAGCCGCTCGGCATTGAGCCACACTGCGCCCGCCGCGGTCTTGCCCATCTTGGCGCCTGACGCGAGCGTGATAAGGGGCGACGTCAAGCCGAACAGCGACCGGCCTTCGATCCGGCGGCCAAGCTCGATGCCGCAGACAATGTTGCCCCATTGATCCGAGCCACCCATCTGCACGGAGCAGTCATGGCGCCGCGCCAGCTCCAGAAAATCGTAAGCTTGCAAGACCATGTAATTGAATTCGAGGAAAGTCAGCGACTGCCCGCGCTCGAGCCGCAGCTTGACGCTGTCGAAGGTCTGCATGCGGTTGACCGAGAAATGCCGCCCGACCTCGCGCAAGAACGGAATGTAGCTCAGGCCGTCGAGCCAGTCGGCGTTGTCGGCCATGATCGCATCGCTCGGGCCGTCGCCGAATTTGAGGAAGCGCGCGAAGACGCGCTGGATGCTCGTCTTGTTGCGCGCGATCTCGTCCTTGGTGAGGAGTTGGCGCGAGCTGTCCTTGCCCGAAGGGTCGCCGATCTGGGTCGTGCCGCCGCCCATCAGCACGATGGGCTTGTTGCCGGTCTGCTGCCAGCGGCGCAGCAACATGATTTGAATTAGACTTCCGACATGTAAGGAATCGGCCGTACAGTCGAAGCCGATATAAGCTGTCAAGGGCCCGGTCGCGAGCCGCGCGTCGAGCGCGTCGCGGTCGGTGGAGTCCTGGACATATCCGCGCTCATAAACGGTGCGGAGGAAGGGGGATTTCAGATGCGCCATTGCGTTTCGTCTAGCATGAAGCGGCGGGAAATCGCCAGCCCATGAGCGCGCGCGTTCATCGTGCGATCGGCTTGATGAGCGGCACGTCGATCGACGGCATCGACGTCGCCATGATCGAGACCGACGGCGAAAACCTTGTCGCGACCGGGCCGGCGCTCACCCTCCCCTACGACGAGACATTGCGCGCCGGCATCCGCGGCGTACTCGGCGGCAAGGGCGACGTCGCAGCCGCCGACTGGTCCTTGACCATCGCCCTCGGCACCGCCGTCGCGCGACTGCGCGCGGATCATCACATCGACGGGATCGACGTCATCGGCTGCCATGGCCACACCATCCTGCACCGCCCCCAGGCCGGCTGCACTTGGCAGATCGGCAACGGCAAGCTCCTGGCCGAGCTCACCCATACCGATGTCGTATGCGATTTCCGTTCCGCCGATGTCGCCGCCGGCGGCGAAGGCGCGCCGTTGGCGCCGCTTTATCACGCCGCGCTCGCGGCGGAGCTGCCGAAGCCGATCGCGGTTTTGAATATCGGCGGCGTCGCCAACGTCACCTGGATCGGCAATGGCCCGGATGACCTGCTGGCATTCGACACCGGCCCGGGCAATGCCTTGATCGACGACTGGGTCTTGCGCCACACCGGCAAGCCGCTCGACGGCGGCGGCGCGCTCGCCCGCGAAGGCAAGGTCGACGAGGCGGCCGTCGCCAAGCTTCTCGCCCATCCCTATTTTTTTCGGACGCCGCCGAAATCGCTCGATCGCGACGAATTCGCCGCCTTCGTTC
>JASHUX010000063.1 GCA_030039775.1 Alphaproteobacteria bacterium
GGCCGCCATCTCGTAGCGCTTGTCGTGATCGAGGAACGGTGCACCGAACATCTCGAGCTCCGGCGCGAACCAGCCGGTGACGACGTTGAGGGTGAAGCGCCCGCCGCTGATATGGTCGATGGTCATGCCCTGCTTTGCCGCCATGATCGGATGCACGGTCGGCACGTGCGAGGTGGCGAACACCGCGGGATATTTGGTCTGCGCGGCGATACCGGCGGCCCAGGTGTAGCATTCGAAACCACGGCCGTTGAAATCGGTATGGCCGCCCAGCCCCTTCCATCGGCCCACCGGCACTAGCGATTCGAACTCCATCTCGTCGGCGAGCTGCGCCAGCAGGCTGGTGCTTGGCCAGTCGCAGTCGAGCATGCCCTCGGCCTCGGACATGGTGCAGCCGCCCGACAGGTTGGTGCAGAACGTGCCGAGCTTCAGCTTGCGGTCGTTGAACAGCGGGTTGGTGGCGCGGCGTTCGTCGTCGCGGCGGCGTTGTTGCGCGGTCATGATTTTCCCTGTCGGCTCACAGCGTACGGGCGATCAGCAGCTTCATGATTTCGGTGGTGCCGCCATAGATACGGGCGACGCGCGCGTCCTTGAACATGCGCGCAATCGGAAATTCGTCCATGTAGCCGTAACCGCCATGCAGTTGCAGGCAGGCATCGACGATCTTCCCGAGCAGTTCCGACACCCAATATTTCGCCATCGATGCCGTCGGCCCATCGAGCTTATTCGCCAGCAATTGCGCGACACAATGGTCGACGAACACGCGTGCCACCGTCGCCTCGGTCTTGCACTCGGCGAGCTCGAACTGCACCGTCTGGTTTTCGAGCAACGTGCGGCCGAACGCCTTGCGCTCCTTAACGTAATCGAGCGTGACCGACAGCGCGTGCTCGATCATCGCCATGCACTGCACCGCAATCACCAGCCGCTCCTGCGGCAGCTTTTCCATCAACTGATAGAAGCCGCGCCCCTCTTCCGCGCCGAGCAGATTGACGGTCGGCACGTGGACGTCGTCAAAAAACAGTTCCGACGTATCCGCCGCCTCGAGACCGACCTTGTCGAGATTGCGGCCGCGGCGGAAACCTTCGACCTCGTCGGTCTCGACCACGATCAGCGAAATACCCTTCGCGCCCTTGGTGGGGTCAGTCTTCGCGACGACAACGATGAGATTCGCGGTCTGGCCGTTGCTGATGAAGGTCTTGGCGCCGGTGATGGCGTATTGATTGCCGACGCGTTTCGCCGTCGTGCGCACGCCTTGGAGATCGGAGCCGGCGCCCGGCTCGGTCATGGCGATGGCGCTGACCAGCTCGCCGCTCGCCAGCTTCGGCAGCCATTTCTTCTTCTGCTCCTCGGAGCCGAAGGTTTCGATGTAGGGCAGGATAATGGCGTTGTGGAGCGAGATCCCCCAGCCCTCGATGCCGCGCCGACCCAACTCCTCCATCAGGATGGTTTCGTGCCGGAAATCGCCGCCGACGCCGCCATAGTCGACACTGGTCGAAAGACCGAGCAGTCCCGCCGCGCCGGCCGCGCGCCACAGATCGCGCTCGACAACGCCGTCCTTCCGCCATTGCTCGAATTTCCGCGGCGGCGCGTGCTCGTCGAGAAAACGCCCGACCGATTGGCGGAAAATGTTCAGTTCCTCGTCTGCCATATTGGCAGGCGTCGGCACGTTCAGCGGGCCCATCGTTCCTCCCTGCCCGATTTCGGCGGATGCTGACATGGCGTTCCGGCACCGGCAAGCTCGACTCTCGGTGCCGCCGGGCCTAAGACAAACGGCGGAGGAAACGATGAGCGGCGCAACGCGCGACAATGCCGGCCCGCTGGCGGGAATCCGTGTGCTCGACATGACCAATGTCGTGCTCGGGCCGCTGGCGACGCAAATCCTGGGCGATTACGGCGCGGACGTCATCAAGGTGGAAAGCCCGGCCGGCGATCTGATGCGCGGCGGCAGCTACATGAAGCGGCCGGGCATGGCCTCGGTGTTCATGAACCTCAACCGCAACAAGCGCTCGCTGTGCCTCGATCTCCGCAAACCCGACGCCGCCGCGGTGCTGCGACGGGTCGTGCCGAACTGCGACGCGCTCGTTCACAACATGCGCGTCGAGGCGATCGAGCGGCTTGGTTTCGGTTACGACGCGGTCAATACGCTGCGGCCAAATATCGTCTATTGCGCCGCCACCGGTTTCGATCAGGACGGGCCGGACGCCGGCAAGCCCGCGTTCGACGACGTGATTCAATCGGCAAGCGGCTTGGTCGCACTCTCCGGCATGGCCCGGGGCGAGCCGGATTTCATGCCGACGCTGCTCGCCGACAAGACCTCCGGCATGGCGTTGGTCAACGCGGTGCTGGCGGCGCTGGTCCATCGCGAGCGCACCGGCGCCGGCCAGTACGTCGAAGTGCCGATGCTCGAAACCATGACGGCGTTCGTCATGGCCGAGCATTTGGGCGGCCTGGCGTTCGAACCGGCCGGCCCGCCGGGCTACACGCGCATCCTCGGCGGCGGGCGCAAACCGTCGCCGACCAAGGATGGCTATATCGGCATCCTGCCCTATTCGACCGACCGTTGGGTCGCGTTTCTCGAAGCGGTCGGACGGCCCGATCTGGCGGCAATGCCGCTATTCACCGACCGCGAAATCCGCAACGCGCGTAGCCGCGAGGTCTATGAAATCGTCGGCTCCATCACCGCCACGCGCACCACGGCGGAATGGATGACCCTACTGCACGAGCTCGATATTCCGGCGACGCCGGTCTATGGGCTGGGCGATCTGGTCGAGCATCCGCAACTCAAGGCCGTCGGCCTATTCCAAACCGCGGAGCATCACACCGAAGGCACGGTGCGCTATGTCCGTCCGCCGACCAAGTTCGCCGTCTCGCCCGCCTCGGTGCGGCGCCTGGCGCCGACGCTCGGCCAGCACAATGCCGAAATCCTGCGCGACGCCGGCTTCGCCGACAGCGAAATCGCCGACCTGCGCGCGCGCAACATCTTGGTGCAAAGGGACTAGCCGTGATGGACTTCGAACTGGCCGAAGAAGACCGCATGCTCAAGGACCTTGTACACAAATTCGTGCGCGACGAATTGCTGCCGCTCGAAACCAAGGCGCTGGCACGCGAGCATGAAGGCCGGGGCTTGGCGCTCGACGCCACGGATCACGCACGGATCGACGCGGTGTCGAAAGACCTCGGCCTGTGGGGTCTCGATGCGCCGACCGATATCGGCGGGATGGATTTGCCGAACGTCGCGCTGGTCGGCGTCAACGAGGAGATGGGCTACACCGTCACGCCTTACACGCTGCCGCCGGACTCGCCGAACCTGCGCTTGCTGATGTCAACGGTGAACGAGCGCCAACGCGCGGCCTATCTCGAGCCCTATGTCCGCGGCGCAACGATTTCCGCCATCGCCGCGTCGGAGCCGGGCGCTGGTTCCGACCCCGCCGCGCTGATCACACGCGCCGAGCGCGACGGCGACGACTGGGTGCTGAACGGCCGCAAAATCTGGACCAGCCGCGCTGCCGACGCGGATTTCACCATCGT
>JASHUX010000064.1 GCA_030039775.1 Alphaproteobacteria bacterium
GGCGGCGCCCATGCCGGAGATGAACCCATAAGTTGGCCCCTCGAACACTGTGCGCCGCACGCACAGGACGCCGACGGGTCCGACCGGCAACGCGATCACGACACCGATGGCGACGCCCTTCAGGAGCGCTATCAGCAGCAAAGCCGCCGGCAATAACGGCATGAATTCAGTCTCGGGGATGCGCCTTCCAGGCGCAATCGGATTCGATGCCGGGGGCTATCGCGCGCTCGCGAAAATGACTATGTGATGACCGTCCGAGGGGTTATCGAATTGGAGGGTCGTTCATGGCAGAACTTGCCAAGGCGCATGATTTCTCCTTTACCACCATCGACGGCGCGCCGATGCCGCTCGCCCAGTACAGAGGCGGGCCGCTGCTGGTCGTCAATACGGCGTCGCAATGCGGTTTCACGCCGCAATATCGCGAGCTCCAATCGCTATGGGAGAAGTACCGAGACAGCGGCCTGACGGTGATCGGCGTGCCGTCGAACGATTTCGGCGCGCAGGAACCGGGCGGCAATGCCGAGATCAAAAAATTCTGCCAGGACAACTATGCGGTCGATTTCCCGCTCGCGGGCAAGGAAAAGGTGACCGGCGGGGACGCGCATCCGTTCTACCAGTGGGCGGCGGACGAAGGCGGCGAGGGCGCGGCGCCACGCTGGAACTTCCACAAATACTTGATCGGCCCCTACGGCGAACTTGCCGGCGTCTACCCGTCCCAGGTCAAGCCGTTGGACAAGTCCCTCACCGACGATATCGAGCGGCTGCTCGGTACGTCGAAGTCCTAGCGCAGAATCTCTACCAGCAATACCCAGGCGCCGATCATGCCGGCGACGATGGCGACGATGGCGGCGCCGGCAATCCAGTAGAGCCCGCCGCCGTCTTCGGTGATGAGGCTGATGCCGGCGATGACGACCGGCAGCGACGCGAACTGGCCGAGCGCGATCCGAAGCAGATGTTGGCCCGGCGTCGCGCCGCCGGCATTGTGGGTGCCGGACCCGCCGCGGATCAAGGCCACGCTCATCACGAGGCCGAACACGATGAACTCGATGCCGAGCGCTTCCTCGCCTTGCTCCGGAATGAGCGCGAGCAAGCCCACGATCAGCAATGACAGCAGCAGAATCAACGCCTCGACCGCGCGACCCGATACCGCTCTCGACGTCAGAACGTTTTTGAGATTGATCGAGATTGCGACGAACACCAGGCCGGCTAGCGCGGCGCCCGCCCCTGCCTGCGCGGCAAAGAAATCGTGCCACGTGTCGAGATTGAAGCCGGACATAAAATACGCCCCCGATTGAATATCCGCGCATTATTACAACGAATTAAGTTGCTCTTATCATGCATTCGCTTGATTCGGATGGCCACCCCGGCTACATCCGGGACCGCGGGGGGTGACCCGGGCCATCGGTTCGGGCCAAAAAAGTAGGTGAGGATCGGTTCGTTCACATGGAAGCCAAGATCGAGGTGCGGCACCTGACCAAGCGGTTCGGGCCGGTGACGGCGGTTGACGACGTCACCTTTGCGGTCGGACGCGGCGAGGTGCTCGGCTTTCTCGGCCCGAACGGCGCCGGCAAATCCACGACCATGAAAATGGTCACCGGCTTTTTGGCGCCGACCCGCGGGACGGCGGCGATTTGCGGCCTCGACATCATCGCGCAACCGATCGCGGCGAAGCGGCATGTCGGCTATCTGCCCGAAGGTGCGCCCGCCTACCCCGACATGACTCCGGCCGGCTTTCTTACCTTCGTCGCGCGGATTCGCGGCTTCGACGGGGCCGAGGCGAAGAGGCGCATCGCCCTCGCGGTCGAGCGCACCGCATTGTCCTCCGTGATGCAGCAGCCGATCGAAACCCTGTCGAAAGGCTTCAAGCGCCGCGTCGGCCTGGCGCAGGCGCTGCTGCACGATCCCGAGGTGCTGGTGCTGGACGAGCCGACCGACGGCCTCGACCCCAATCAGAAGCACGAAGTGCGCAATCTCATCACCGCGCTCGCGCCCGAAAAGGCGATCGTCATTTCGACCCATATCCTCGAAGAGGTAGACGCGGTCTGCACGCGCGCCATCGTGATCGCGGGCGGCAAAGTGCTGATCGACGACACGCCGGGGAAATTCGCCGCGCGCTCGCGGCTCCACAATTCCGTCCGCCTGATGCTGGCCGATCCGGCCATCGACGCGCGCACGGCGTTGTTGCGCCTGCCTGGCGTTGCCGCGATCGAGTTCATCGAAGACGGCGAAGGCAAGGCGCTCTTGGTCGTGCCGCAAGAGGGCCGCGCCATCATCGCCGAAGTGACCGACCTGGTTCGCACCGCGGGTTGGCCCGTGGCGGCGTTGCGCGTCGAGCGCGGCAAGCTCGACGACGTCTTCCGCGACATCACCATGAAGGCCGCGTAGCACCCCCCTCCATCATGCGCACCACGTTCATCATCTTTCGGCGCGAGCTCGCGAGCTATTTCGCGACGCCGCTCGCCTACATCTTCATCGTCATCTTCCTGGTGATGGCGGGAACGTTCGCGTTCTTCATCGGCAACTTCTTCAATCGCGGCCAAGCCGATTTGCAGCCATTCTTTCAGTTCCATCCCTGGCTCTATCTGGTGCTGATCCCGGCGCTGTCGATGCGGCTTTGGGCCGAGGAGCGCAAGAGCGGCACGATCGAGCTGTTTCTCACCATGCCGATTTCGATGACGCAGGCGGTGCTGGGCAAATTTCTGGCCGCCTGGGCCTTCGCCGGCATCGCGCTGATCCTGACCTTCCCGTTCTGGATCACGGTCAATCTCCTGGGCTCGCCCGACAACGGCGTCATTGTCGCAAGCTACATCGGCAGCTTCTTGATGGCGGGCGCTTACCTCGCCATCGGTGGGGCGCTGTCGGCGCTGACCAAGTCGCAGATCATCGCCTTCGTCGTCACCGCCGCGGTGTGTTTTTTCTTCACTGTCAGCGGCTCGTCGATCGTGTTGAGCTTTCTCAACGGCTGGGCGCCGGCGGGCGTGATGACCAATCTCGCCTTTTTCAGCTTCCTCACCCACTTCAACGCCATCATCCGCGGCGTCATCGATCTGCGCGATCTGGTGTTTTTCGTCACGGTGATCGGATTGTGCCTGTTTGCCAACGCCATCCTTGTCGACTTGAAGAAGGCGGACTAGAGGATGGGCATCAATCTGTCCCGCAAAGCTTCCGCTTGGTGGTCTCTCGCCGCCGCGATCGTGCTGTTCGTCGCGGTCAACGTCCTCGCCGAACAAGAATTGCGCGGATCGCGCATCGATCTAACCGAGAACCACCTCTTTACGCTGTCGCAAGGCACGCGCCACGTACTGTCGAAGATCGAAGAGCCGATCACGCTTCGCTTCTATTATTCGCCGCAGCTCGGGGCCGCGGCGCCGCCCTACGGCATTTACGCCGAGCGCGTGCGCGAGACGCTACAGCAATACGCGGCCCTGGCGCACGGCAAGATCAAGCTCGAGGAAATCGATCCGCAGCCCTTCTCGGCCGCGGAGGATCGTGCCGTCGCGTTCGGGCTCCAGGGCGTCGCCTTGGCGCAAGGCGGCGACCAGGTCTATTTCGGCCTTGCTGCGACCAATGCGACCGACGACCAGCAAACCATTCAGTTCTTCCAACCCGAGCGCGAGCGCTTCCTCGAATACGATCTGACCAAGCTGATCTACAGCCTCGCCTTTCCGAAGAAGACGGTGGTGGGCCTGATGTCCATGTTGCCGCTCGAAGGCGATTTCGAGGCGGCGATGCGGGGTGCGCCGCTGACGCCCTACGCCATCTACGAGCAGATGAAGCAGCTGTACGACATTCATGACATCGAGACCAGCGCCGACAGCATCCCGCCGGACGTCGACGTACTGATGATCGTGCATCCGCAGCATCTGCCGGAAAAGACCCTTTACGCCATCGATCAGTACGTCATGAAGGGCGGCAAGGTCCTCGCCTTTGTCGATCCGTACTCCGAAGCGCAGGCGATGAAGGCTCAGCAGCAAGCCTTCGATCCGTCGGCGGAGGCGAGCGATCTCGAACCGCTGTTCAAGGCCTGGGGCGTCGAGCTGCTGAAGGGCAAAGTCGCGGGCGACCGTGCCGATGCCCGCCGCGTCAATATCGGTACCTCCGTCAGCCCGCACTCGGCCGATTACATCGCCTGGCTGGCGCTCGACGATCACAACGTCGACAAGGACAGCCCGATCACCGCCGATTTGAGCCAGCTCAATTTCGCCACCGCCGGCGTACTCGAGCCGGTCAAGGGCGCCACCACCACGTTCACGCCGTTGGTCTTCACCACGACTCAGAGCCAGATCGTCGATGTCAGCAAGGTTATGGGTTATCCCGACGTCGACGCGCTCCTCAACAATTTCAAAGCCTCGGGCGAGAAGCTGACGTTGGTGGCGCGTCTTACCGGTCCGGCCAAGACCGCCTTTCCCGACGGCTTGGCCAAACCGGTTGCCGACAAGAACACGCCTGCGCCGGCCAAGACCGATCCCAAAATCAGCGTGCCGCCCCAAATCAAGTCGGCGGTCAAGCCGATCAACGTGGTGGTGGTGGCCGACACCGACATGCTGGCGGATCGATTCTGGGTCGATATCCAGGATTTTGTCGGACAGCATGTCGCCGTCCCCAACGCCAACAACGGCGACCTCGTGACCAACGCGATCGACACGCTGTCGGGCGGCGACGATCTGATCGGCCTCAGGACGCGCGGCACCGCCGTCCGTCCCTTCACGCTGGTGCAGAATATTCAGCGCGCCGCCGACGAGCGCTATCAGGACACGGAAAAGGGTCTCGAGAAGCAGCTCAAGGAAACCCAAGACAAGATTCGGCAATTGTCCGGCCGCGATCCGCAAGCCCAAGGCGCCGATACCAGCGCCAATGCGATGGAGCAGGCGCAAACGCTCGACAATTTCCGCAGCGAACTCTTGAAAGTGCGGCGTCAGTTGCGCGCGGTGCAGTTGGCGTTGCGCGAGGACATCGACCGGCTGCGCACCGAAATCGAGATTTTCGACATCGCGGCGATTCCGATCCTGGTTGGGATCGTGGCCATCGTGCTCGGGGCCGTGCGCCTAAGCCGGCGCCGGCGCCGGGCGCAAGCCGGCTGAGCGGAGAGCGACATGCGGCAATCCAGCATTTTCGCCTTGTTCGGGGTCACCGTCGTCGCGGTGATCGCCGCGGTGCTGGTGTCGCTGAGCGGCGGCAGCGGCGGCGGTGGCAATCCGCTCCTCAACGAGCCGGTGATGGCCGGGCTGACGCAACGGCTTGGCGACGTCGCCCGCTTGACCGTGATTCACGGCGAGAACAAGACTACGCTGGTACGGCGCGACGGCGTTTGGATCGTCGAGGAGAAATACGATTACCGCGCCGACGCCGGCAAGATGAAGACCACGTTGTTCGCGCTTGCCGCGCTGCGCTACGCCGAACCGAAGACCGCGAAACCCGACCTTTATTCGCGGCTCGACGTCGAGGACCCCGGCAAGAAAGACAGCGACGCGCAACTCCTGACGTTAAGCGACGCCAACGGCAAGCTCATGGGCGAAATGATCTTCGGCAAGCGGCGCTACGATATTTTCGGCGGCGGCAACGACGGCATCTATGTCCGCAAGCCCGGCGAGGCGCAATCGTGGCTCGCCAACGGCTCGCTGACCTTGCCGACCGGCACGCTCGATTGGATCGACCGCCGCATCGCCATGATCAACGACGACACCATCGCGTCGGCGAAGTTCATCGCGCCCGACGGGGCGGTGGTGGCGGTCTCGCGCGCCAAGAAGGGCGACAAGCTGGTCCTGGCCGGCGGCGTGCCCAAAGGCCAAAAACTCAAGAGCGACGACGCGCTCGACGAACTGGCGCGTGGCCTCAATTATTTCAGCCTCGACGACGTCCTGCCCGCGACTCAGGTGCCGTTCCCAGACAAGGGCGTGACCCAGGCGGTCTACACCACCTTCGACGGCCTCACCGTCACCGTCTACCAGATCGAGCGCGATGAACTGTCGAAGGACGACAGCGGCAAGGCCGTCACCAAGAAAAAATACTGGGTAAAGCTGATCGCGTCCGGCACCGGCAAGGCCGCCAAGGAAGCGGCGGACTTCAACAAGAATGTCGCCGCTTGGGCCTATGCCGTGCCGGACTACAAGGCGAAAACCTTCATGACCCGCATCGCCGACCTGGTCGAGCCGGATAAGAGTTCCTGATTTATCCGACCGCGATCGCGTGCGCGATCGCCAGCGACGTCAGGCGGCGAAGGCTTCACGGCCCGCGACGGATTTGTCATGGTGAAACGGGGAACCGGACGGAAACACCATGACGGAATTTGACTATATCGTGGTCGGCGCCGGGTCGGCCGGATGCCTGCTCGCGAATCGCTTGTCGGCCGATCCCCGCAACCGGGTGTTGCTTGTCGAGGCCGGCGGCAAAGACGATTGGCGCTGGTTCCACATTCCCGTCGGCTACCGCTACGCGATCGGCGATCCGCGCGCCGATTGGCGCTTCAAGACGGAACCCGAGCCGGGCCTCGATCATCGCGTCATCGACGTGCCGCGCGGCAAGGTGATCGGCGGCTCGTCCGCCATCAACGGCATGATCTATTGGCGCGGCGTTGCCGCCGATTACGACCATTGGCGTCAGCTCGGCCTTAGCGGTTGGGGCTGGGACGACGTATTGCCGTTCTTCAAGGCGCATGAGGATTTTGCCGGCGGGGCCAATGCGTTTCACGGCGCCGGCGGGGAACTGCGCGTCGATCCGCCGCGCGCCAATTGGCAGGTGCTCGATGTCGCGCGTCGCGCGGTGACGGAATACGGCCTGCCGGCGATCGACGACTTCAACACGGGGGACATGACCGGCGTCGGCGATTTCCATGCGACGCAGAAAGGCGGCGAACGCTGGTCGAGCGCGACGGCGTTTCTGAAGCCGGTGCTGCATCGTCCCAATCTCGCCGTGTGGACCGACGTGCTGGTCGAGCGCGTGACGTTCGCCGGTCGGCGTGCGACCGGCATCGCTTATCGCCGCGACGGCAAACCGGAAGCCGCGATCGCACGGCGCGAGGTGATCCTGGCGGCGGGCGCGATCGGCTCACCGCACCTCCTGTTGCTGTCGGGCGTTGGGGCGGGCGCGCATCTCGTGGAGCACGGCATCGAGATCGTGCTTGACCGCGCCGGCGTCGGGCAAAATCTCCACGATCACCTGCAGCTTCGCGTCAAGTACCGGTTCGACGGACTCGACACACTCAATCAGCAATATCGCTCGCTGTGGCGCCGCGCCTGGATCGGCATCGACTACGTGTGGCGCCGCCGTGGGCCGCTGACCATGACGGCATCGACCCTGGGTGCAGGCGCGAAATCAGATCCAAGCCAGGAATGGCCGAACCTGTGTTTTATCTTCCTTCCGTTCTCCTACACGATGGGCACGTCGATGAATCGCGCGTTCGATCCCTATTCGGCGCTGACCGTGTGCGTCTATGACGGGCGGCCGACCAGCCGCGGCGCGCTCTGGCTCAAGAGCGCCGACCCGGCCGCGCCGCCCGCGCACCGCTACAATTATCTCAAGACGGACCGCGACCGCCGCGTCGCGGCCGATGCCGTGCGCGTGACACGACGCATGCTCGCGCAGCCAGCCTTTGCGCCGTTCCACCCCGAGGAGCTATCGCCCGGCCCGGCGGTCGCGGACGGCGACGAGGCGGCGCTCGAAGCGTTCGCGCGACGTGACGGCACCACGGTGTTCCATCCGGTCGGCAGCGCCAAGATGGGCTTGCCGAGCGATCCGTTGGCGGTGGTCGACGGGCGGCTCAAGTTGATCGGTCTCGACGGCTTGCGTGTCGTCGACGCATCGGTGATGCCGGCCATCACGTCGGGCAACACCAACGCGCCCACCATGATGATCGCGGAAAAGGGCGCCGCGATGATCCTCGAGGATCAGAGAGCGATCCAGTAGCCGGTTTCTCCGGCCTCGAAATTGCCGGTCGGCGGTGGCGTGTTCGGCCCGACCGCGACGCCGCCATTGCGTTCGATCACCGCGCGCGAGGCGACATTGTCGGCGTCGGTGGTGAGAAACACGCGCGTCAACTCGGCCGAACGCGCCTCCGGCAGAATCATCCGCAGCGCTTCGGTCGCATAACCGCGCCGTCGCTTCCAGGGCACGATCGCATATCCGATATGGCCGCGCACATTTGGCGGCAGTTCTTCCGTGCCGGCTTGCCAGCGCAGCCCGATAATGCCGCAGAATTCGCCATCCCAGATCCAGAACAGCTTGTTCGGCAAACGCGGCGTCACGCTGCCGTCGGCGTGCCGAATCGGGCCGTCGAACGAGATGAGGTCCTTAAGAAACGCGTCAGCGTCGCGCCGGATAGAGACCAACTGTTCGGCATGGACGTCCTGGGTATTGTCGGGCGACCAGCCTGTCTCCAGCGCGGCGATATAGCCGGGGAGATAGGCCCGGCTCGGGACGACAAGGGAAATTGCGGCCATCGCAACAAGTTAACACGGCGATCCCGATACCTTGAGCGAAAGCCGCATTCGGGCGAGAATGTACCAAAACGCCCAGGTAATGCTGAGCAGGGAGGCCCTCGATGAAGAGCTTGCTGGCCGTTATCGGAGACGGGCAGGCGGTGCCGCTCCTCGAAACGGCGCTTTTGGTGGCGCGACGCTTCGGCAGCCGCATCGTCGGGCTCAACGCGGTGACGGCGGAATATGCCGTGGTGTTCGGCGGCGAAATGGGCCTGACGATTTCCTCCGAAGTCGACCGCTCGGTCGAGCACGAAAGCGAACAGAAGCGCAGCGAAGCGCGTTCGCTGTTCCAGAGTTTCATGGAGCGTCACGAAATTCCGGTTGGACCCCGCGCCGATCGCGGCCCGAGCGCGGAATGGCGCGAGGAGTCGGGGCGGCAGAACCTTGTGGTCGGCACGTTGGGCCGTGCCTTCGACCTCATCCTGCTCGAGCGCCCGGCCAAGCTCAATTCCTTGGCCGAGGCGACGCTGGAAGACGCGCTATTCGAAAGCGGACGGCCGGTGTTGATGGCGCCGCCGGAGGCGCCGACGTCGCTGGGCGAGCGGATCCTGATTGCGTGGAACGGCTCGAGCGAGACGGCCCGCGCCGTCGCGTTCGCGATGCCGTTCCTCGAGCAGGCGAAGCAGGTCGATGTCGTCTCGGTCGAAGGCGGCACGGTGCCGGGGCCGCTGGCCGAGGCGATTGCGCAGACCTTGGCGGCGCACGGCATCCCGGTGCGCGCGCGCCACATCCCAGCGCAGGGCCGTGCTGCCGGCGCCATCTATATCGATGAAGCGAAGGCGATGAACGCCGATTTCATGGTGAAGGGCGCCTACACGCAGAGCCGCTTGCGCCAGCTCATTTTCGGCGGCGCGACCCGGCACATCCTCTCCGAAGCCCCGATCCCGGTATTATTGGCGCACTGATCTCATTCAGGCGGGAACGGCTTCATCGCCTTGGCTTCGCCGAGCACCTTACCGCCGGCGTCGAGCGCCTCGACCGTCCATTCGTAGTGATGCTGGCTCGGCGGGCACGGGCCGCGATAATCGCCGGCGACGGCCCCGCGCGGAATTTCGTCCTTGCCGGCGTAGGCCGTCTCGCCCCCGCCGTGATGGAAGGCGGTGAAATCGAGATCGACCATGGTGAAGCGCAGAGTCTTGGTTCCTTGGGGAACGTGGCTGAGGGTGAAGGGCGGCGATTGCGGCTCGAAGCATTTGCCCGTGCCTTCCCACGTGAATGCAATGCTGAAAGCGTCTGCCGCGTGCGCCGCGGGCGCGAGCGATAGTGCGGCCAGGAAAACCACCATCGCCGGAATCCGCATCGTTCCCTCCACCGTGATCTAATGGAACAAGACTACGCGAAGTTGGGTCGAAGCAAAGGGGGATCGTGATGATCCGGGAAATATTGCGGACGGCGTATCGGCTCGATACCTGGCTGGATGCGCGGCTCGGCGGGCCCTATCGCTTGGTGCTCGGTCTCGGCCTCATCATCGGCATCGTGCAGAGCGTGAGCGATCTTCCACACAAGCTCCGCTCCGGCGGTGTCGTCGGCGAAATCTTCACGCTCGTCTTGTTCACGGCGCTTCTCGTCAATCAATTGGCGGAGCTTTATAAGCGCCTCCAGGCGCGGCGCGAGCGGCGGGCCGCGCGGTCGCGATCCTGACTTCGCGGTGACCGTCGGCCTGGGGTTTTCAAACCGTCTGCGCCGGATTATCTAAAGCGCATCTGCCAACGCCGGAGGGGATACCATGAGCAACGCCACCGACATCGTCATCGCGGGGGCGGCCCGCACCCCGATCGGCGCCTTCAACGGCGCCTTGTCGTCGCTGCCGGCGCACGAGCTGGGCAAGATCGCGATCGTCGAAGCGATGAAGCGGGGCCATGTCGAGCCCGGCGAGGTCAACGAAGTGGTGATGGGCCAGATCCTCGCGGCGGGAGAGGGCATGAATCCCGCACGTCAAGCGGCGCTCGGCGCGGGCCTGCCGGTTTCGACCACGGCTTATATCGTCAACCAAGTGTGCGGCTCGGGCCTGCGCTCGGTGGCGCTTGGGTCGCAGCAGATCAAGACGGGCGACGCCGCTATCGTCGTCGCCGGCGGCCAGGAAAGCATGAGCCTGTCGCCGCACTGTCTCCATTTGCGGAATGGCACCAAGATGGGCGACGTCCAGATGATCGACACCATGATCAGGGACGGCTTGTGGGACGCGTTCAACGGCTACCACATGGGCAACACCGCCGAGAACGTCGCCGAGAAATATCAGATCACGCGCGGACAGCAGGACGAGCTCGCGGCACGCTCGCAACAGCGCGCCGTCGCCGCGATCGAGGCTGGCCGCTTCAAGGACGAGATCGTCCCCGTCACCATCAAGACGCGCAAGGGCGATCAGGTGATCGACACGGACGAATATCCGCGTCCGGGCACGACGGTGGAGGTTCTATCCAAGCTGCGCCCCGCTTTTACCAAAGACGGAACGGTCACGGCCGGCAACGCCTCAGGCATCAATGACGGCGCCGCCGCGGTGGTGCTGATGACGGCGGCGGAAGCGGACAGGCGGGGAGTCAAAACACTCGGCCGCATCGTGTCGTGGGCGACCGCGGGAGTCGACCCGGCGGTGATGGGGACCGGTCCGATCCCGGCGTCGCGAAAGGCGCTGGAAAAGGCGGGCTGGAAAGCAAGCGATCTCGATCTGATCGAATCCAACGAGGCGTTTGCGGCGCAGGCCTGCGCGGTCAGCCGCGAGCTCGGCTTCGATTCGGCCAAGGTCAACGTCAATGGCGGCGCCATCGCGCTCGGGCATCCGATCGGCGCCTCGGGGACGCGCATTCTGGTGACGTTGCTCCACGAAATGGCCAAACGCGACGCCAGGCGCGGCCTTGCGACGTTGTGCATCGGCGGCGGCATGGGAATTGCGATGTGCGTGGAGCGTTGAGTTGTCAGTTAACAGTTGTCAGTGAACGGAAGACTGAAAACCGATGACTGACAACTAAGGGAGGATTCCATGGCGAGAGTGGCAGTCGTCACCGGCGGCACCCGCGGCATCGGTCGGGCGATCGCGGAAAAGCTGCATCGATCGGACTATCGCGTTGCGGCAAATTTCGCCGGCAACGAAGACGCGGCCCGGCGCTTTACCGGCGAGACCGGCATCAAGAGCTACCGCTTCGATGTCTCCGATTACAAATCCTGCGAGGCCGGGATCAAGCGCGTCAACGAAGAACTCGGCCCGGTCGACATCCTGGTTAACAATGCCGGCATCACCCGCGACGCGGTGCTGCATCGCATGACGCCGGAGCAATGGGGCGCGGTGATAGCGACCAATCTCACCTCGTGCTTCAATATGTGCCGCCTGGTAATCGACGGCATGCGCGAGCGCGGGTTCGGCCGAATCGTCAATATCGGCTCGATCAACGGCCAAGCCGGCCAGTATGGCCAGGTGAATTACGCCGCCGCCAAGTCGGGCATTCACGGCTTCACCAAAGCGCTGGCGCAGGAAGGCGCCGGCAAAGGCATCACTGTCAATGCGGTGGCACCCGGCTACATCGACACCGACATGGTGCGCGCCGTGCCGCAGGCAGTGCTGGAGAAGATCGTGGCGCGGATTCCGACCGGCCGACTCGGCCAAGCCGAGGAGATCGCACGCACGGTACTGTTTTTAGTTTCCGACGAAAGCGGTTTCATCACCGGCTCGACTCTGTCCGTCAACGGCGGCCAGCATATGTATTGAGCGGGAGCTTTCGGCCGCGTAGCCAATCGCGCAGCGGATATTCGACAAACCGCGACAGCGGTATCGCGAGCGCGAACGACAGCGTGAAAACCGCGGCCGCTTCGACGGCGCCGTTACCGGCAATCGCCGGCCAATGCTGCGCGGCTGTGAAAACCAAAACCGCCGCAACCATCTGCACCATGTAGAGCGAATAGGAAACGTCGCCGAGGAATATCGGAATGCGCGTCGCAAGCGCGCGCACGATCCAACCTCTGTTGTGTGCGGCGGCCAACAGCAGCAGGGCAAGCGCGGGGACCGCGGCGAGATCGGTGCCGGGAAACGACGCGAGCGCGGCGGCGGCGATCGCCGATGTGACGGCAATTCCGTCGCTAGCGAACATACATCGCAGCCAGTTAGCCCGGAACACGCGATAGAGCACCATGCCGGCGATGAACTCGGGCAAGCAGCGCAACAGCACCGACGGGTTTACCGCGATATTGGCACTATTGCCGGAGACGACAATGGCGACCGCGAGCGTGGCGAGGCATAAGGCCAATACCAGCGCAATCCCTTTCAGGGTGCGGCGTTGCAGCGGCATGACCAGGAACGGGAACAGAAGATAAGCATGCCATTCGGCACCGACCGACCAACTGCCCCAATTCCAGGTCATGTCGCCGGTCCAGATCTGCAGCATCAGCAAATTCGGCACGAGCGCAGCGCCTGAAAATGCCGGTTGCGACCCAACGAGCGGCAACAGCATGAGGAGCACGGCGGCATGAACCGGATAGGTCCGCGCGAAACGCGCCCGCAGGAACGATTTGAACGATCGCCACGGGATGCCGTTCGCGAATTCATGCTCGTGAACGTGCATCAGCACGAAGCCGCTGAGCAGGAAGAACAGATCGACGGCGAGATAGCCGCGCGCCAACGGCATGGGCACATGCGCGGCGCCGCCGAACAGAGGCGCGGGCACGGTGAAAAAGCAGAACCGCGAACGCCGCGAGGCCGCGCAACGCGGTTAAGGGATTGAATATTCGATGCCATCCGCCGGACGCCCAATGGAGCATCCGGAGCCTAGGCGAAGATGGTTAACGGGAG
>JASHUX010000065.1 GCA_030039775.1 Alphaproteobacteria bacterium
AATAGACATTCCGTACGGCGTTCGGCAAGAGCGAAGAGAAGGAAATCGTGTTACGCGGCCTGCTCCAACCCTTCGGCGGCGGGGAGTGGCGGCTTGCCGAGGATCATGTCGGACCCCTTTTCCGCGATCATCATCGTCGGCGCCGCGGTATTGCCGGCGGTGATCGCGGGCATGATCGACGCATCGACGACGCGCAAGCCGGCGATGCCGCGCACCCGCAATTGCGGATCGACCACGGCCTCGTTGCCGCTACCCATGGCGCAGGTCCCGACCGGGTGCTGTGTTACGCCGCAGAATTTGCGCAGCGCCTCCTCTATCTCGGCATCGGTCTTATAGGCATCGCCCGGCATCAGCTCCGGACCGAGAAAATCGGCGAACGGCTTTCGTGCCATGAGATCGCGCGCGATCTTGATCGCCTCCCGCGCCGTCACCAGATCGGCCCGCGCCGAGAACAGGTTGAACTGAATGCGCGGCGCCGCCGTCGGGTCGGCGGAGCGCAAGGTCATGTAACCGCGGCTCTCCGGGTGGAGGAGCGAATTAATCCAGTCGATCTTGTCGCCGTTGGGCTTGCGCACGCCGGGGAACCAGACGCGCGTGTCGAACCCGACCGCGTTGACGTAGCACTGCATGTCTGGCCGTTCCAATTCCGGCCGCGTGCGGATGAACCCGACGCAGAGCAGCGGAACGGTTGTAATTGTGCCGGTGCCGCTGAAGCGCCAGCGCGCCACCTCGCGCGCCAGACGGTCGAAGCGAAAACGCGCGTCGAAGCCGGTCGGCACCGTGCAGCGATGGCGGATCCACATACTCGGATGGTCATGGAGATTGCGGCCGACGCCGGGCAGATCGAGCACCGGCTTGATGCCGTGCGACCTGAGGTCGTCCGCCGGTCCGATGCCGGACAGCATCAGCAACTGCGGCGAATTGTAGGCGCCCCCCGACAGGATCACTTCCCGCGCCGCATGGACGACGACCGATTGGCCGTCGTGCGTATATTCGACACCGCTGGCGCGGCCATTCTCCATCACGACGCGCCGCGTCATCGCGCCGGTTTCGACGGTAAGGTTCGGACGCGACAAGACCGGCGCCAGATAGGCGGCGGAACTCGACGCGCGACGGCCGTGATGCTGGTTGAAATCCATCGGCCCGAAACCTTCCGGCTCGGCCCCATTGAGATCGCGGCTTTCAACAAAGCCCGCGGTCGTGGCACCCGCCATGAACGCCGCGTACATCGGATGATCGCTGGCGCTCGGTATCGTCGATAAGGGACCGGCGCCGCCATGATACGCGCCCTCGCCACGCCAATCCGATTCCATACGCTTGTAGTAGGGAAGAATGTCGGCATAGGCCCAGCCTTGGTTGCCGAGCTGTCGCCAATGGTCGAAATCGCGCGCGTGGCCGCGCGCATACATCATCCCATTGATCGAGGAGGAACCGCCCAACACTTTGCCGCGCGGCACGCGAAGGCGCCGATTGTTCAGGGTCGGGTCCGGCTCGCTCTCATAGTTCCAATTGAATTCGGGTCGCAGCGACGCCGGAACGAAGGCCAGCGGCATTTGCAGAATCATCTTGTTGTCGCGACCGCCCGCTTCGAGCAGCAGAACGGAGATCGTCGGATCGGCGCTTAAGCGATTGGCGAGAACGCACCCCGCCGCCCCCGCGCCGACAACGATGTAATCGTAATGCGCCACCGTCCCTCCCGCGATTTGACGCGGCACCGTACAAGGACGGTATGCGGCATATCAAGCCGCCGCGGCACGGCAAGACCCTCGCATCGGCGGAAGCGAGGGTCCGTTGCCGCACCAAGGAGATCATTCCGGATGCGCGTTGTCGCCCGGCGCCGGATTGTGCGGGACCAATTCGCGCGGCTCGCCGACCCTGCCGGTCGGCCCGCTGTTGATCGGCGTGCCGGCATCATTGTTCCGCTTGTTGATAGGGGCGTGCGCATCATTCGGCAATTCGGCTTGGCTCTTGCCAATCGACGTACCGACATCGGCGTTGCCGCCCGTCGCCGATTTGGTGCCAGGGACGCTGTTCTGTGCGGCCGCATTCGGCACGACGTTCGGGCTGCTGCTGTCGGTATTGGCGTCGCCCGGTGCGTTTGCCGCGTCACCGATATCGCCGGCAGCCAAAGCGGTGCCGGCCAGCAGCGTCAAAGCGAACGCCGCCGCGCTCGCATTACGAATCATGGAATTCATCGCCGTCCTCCTGCGGCGAGGCGCTCGGTCGCTATGATCGAGCGTCCGCCCAGACGCGGAGGTGGAGGCCATTTGCGGCAACATGGCAGCACCGGAAAGGCATCTTGGTGAACGGCCGCGCCGCCACGCGACACCTCTCCGATGCGGCCAGTTGTTCGCCGCACCTACTGAATGCGGCGGATGCGCCGGTTCGCCGGCAAGCTGTCGTTGTCGTCGCCGTCCGTCGCCGCGCCCTCGCTGCCGGCCATGGCGTTCGGCAAGTTGGCGGCGGCCTCCGCCGATATGTCGATCGGTCCACCACTCGACGCATTCGACGCGCTCGAGCTGTTCGATCCGTTGGAACCGGCGCCGCTGTTTGCGGCCGACGACCCACCGGTGGCACCGGTGTCACCCCCGATACTGCCCGTTCCGCCATTTTCGGCGGCGCTGACTGAACCACCGGTACCGTCGATGCCGCTTAGCGCCGCGCTCGCGTCGGCGCTCGGGCTGGCGCTGATCGCGCCGAGGGAAACACTCGCCGTGCCGGCCGGACCGCTGACCGAAGCCCCCGCGTCCGCGGCTGCGTCCCCGGTTCCGCCGCCAAGCGCACCGCTGACCGCACCGGTGGCACCGCCGACGGCGGCGTTCGCTGCCGCTGTGCCGTTTGCGCCCGTCGCCGCCCCGCCGCCGGTACCACCGCCCAGGCCGCCAAGTCCCGCATTGACCGCGCCGGTCGCGCCCGCCACCGCGCTTTGCGCGCCTGTGGTGACGCTGGCCGCTTGCGCCGGGGCAGCGAGCAAAAGAGGCGCCGCCAGAATCGTCGCGAGCAGCTCGGTGAGAGTTCGTCCCGATTGCTTGATCATGACCGTATGTCCTCGAAACATTGCGAGGACTTCACGATCGGCGGTCGTTGGGGCGGGAAAGGGGCGACTCCACGGCAAGACCGCGAAGTCGCCCGGCATTCGACTCAAATGTCGTGGATCGCCGCGATCCGACCGCGCCGCACGATCCAGTTCGGACCGCGCGGCGCGACAACGTTATCGACAGTTCTTCATTGGGTTCTTGAGGTCATTGCATTGCGGCATCTCTGCGACGCTGCCGCTCATCGGATTAGTTGAGATCGAGCCGGAGGATTCGTTG
>JASHUX010000012.1 GCA_030039775.1 Alphaproteobacteria bacterium
CCCTCCATCAGCACGCCGAGATGCGTTTGGATCGCGGCCTCAACCTCGGAATCGAGCGCGGAGGTCGCTTCGTCCAGCACCAGGATCGGTGCGTCCTTCAAGATGACGCGCGCGATCGCGACGCGCTGGCGCTGCCCGCCCGATAACTTGACGCCGCGCTCGCCGACATGCGCGTCATAGCCGCGCCGGCCGTGCCAGTCCTCGAGGTCGAGGATGAAATCGTGGGCCTCGGCGCGACGCGCGGCGTCCTCGATCATCGCCTGCGTCGCCCCAGGTCGGCCGTAGCGGATGTTGTCGCTGATCGAGCGGTGCAGCAGCGAGGTGTCCTGGGTCACGACCGCGATCTGGCCGCGCAGGCTCTCTTGGCTGACGCGCGCGATATCCTGCCCGTCGATCAAGATGCGTCCCGCCGCCGGGTCGTAGAAATGCAGCAATAGATTGACCAGCGTCGACTTGCCCGCGCCCGACGCGCCGACCAGGCCGACACGCTCGCCGGGCGCGATGGTCAGGTCGATGTCGTGCAACACCGGTATCCGGCGGGAACGTCCGTAATCGAACGACACGTTGTCGAAGCGAATCTCGCCTGCGGTCACGGCAAGCTCGCGCGCGCCCGGCGCGTCGCGCATTTGGCGCGGCACCGCGATCGAGCGCATGCCGTCCTGCACAATGCCGACATTCTCGAAAATGCCGGTGACGTTCTGCGCGACCCAGCCCGCCATGTTGGTGATCTGCCATGCCATCGGCAGCGCAGTCGCGACCGTGCCCAAAGCGATGTGGCCGCCTCGGAACAGCATAATCGCGGCGGCGCCGGTGCCGACGACCAGCGCGGCGTTCATCACGGTGAGCGCGAACGTGAAGCCGGTCGCCATCCGCGTTTGGCGGCGAAACAAGGCGGTGTGATTGTCCTGCGCTTCGCGTACGAAAGCGTCCTCGTCTAGCGCGCGGGCGAAGAGCTTGACGGTGAGAATGTTGGTGTAGCTGTCGACGATCCGTCCGGTCAGAGTCGAGCGCGCCTCGGACAAGGCGCGGCTGCGCTCGCGCATGCGCGGCACGAAGGTCTTGAGCAGCACGGCATAACAGGCGAACCAGCACACAATCGGGATCGCGAGCCGCCAATCCGCCGCGAACAGCAGGCCCATCGCACTGGTGCCGTAGACGAGGATGTACCAGACGGCGTTGGTGCCGGAGACGATGCTTTCGCGCAACGCCGGGCCGGTCTGGATGACGCGGTTGGCGATGCGCCCGGCGAAGTCGTTCTGGAAAAAAGCCCAGCTCTGACGCACCACGTGCCAGTGGTTTTGCCACCGGATCATGTTGGTGACGCCGGGGTTGATGATCTGGTTGGTGACGAGATTTTGCGCCAGATGCGCGATGGGCCGGCCGATCAGCAGAATCGCCCCCATCGCCGCGAGCTGCCAGCCCGCCTCGGCGAAGAGACGTTGCGGATGATGGTTCGATACCACCGTCACGACGCGGCCGATGAAGATTGGGATCGTGATGTCGAGCGCCGCGACGAACAGCCCGGTCACGAACAGCGCGACAATAGTCCAGCGGACCTGGCGCGCGAAATGCCAGTAGAAGCGCGTCAAGCCTTCGCTCGGCGGCTCGCTGGGCGCGAGGCCGGTCGGATCGAGCAGCGATTCGAACCATCGAAACATGGCGTGAAAAGTGCGGTGCGTTGGCACGACCGTCAACCGCGGTTTGGTTGCGGCTGGGGGGCTTGGGAAGCAGGGATGTTTGCGAATATTCTGACCGCATGATCGACAAACTCGAATTCCTGATGGCGTTGGCGCGGGAGCGGCATTTCGGCAAGGCCGCTGAGGCCTGCGGCGTCACGCAACCGACCTTGTCCGCCGGAATAAAGCAGCTCGAGGATGGGTTGGGCCTGCTCCTGGTCAATCGCAGCGCCCGTTATCGCGGCCTGACGCCCGAGGGCGAGCGGGTGCTCGAATGGGCGAAGCGCATCGTCGGCGACAGCCGCGCCATGCGCCAGGAAGTACGCGCGCTGAAACAGGGCCATCTCGTCGGCCATCTGCGCCTCGCGGCGATCCCGACCGCGCTGGCCATGGTCTCGGCGCTGACAACGCCGTTCCGGGCCAAGCATCCGGAGGTGCGCTTCACCATCGAGTCGAGCTCGTCGATCGAGGTGCTGAACGCCCTCGACAGTCTCGAGATCGATGCCGGCATCACCTATCTCGACAATGAACCGCTGGGCCGGGTCCGGTCAGTGCCGCTCTATCGCGAACGCTATCGGCTGATGATCGCGGCGGATTCGCCCTTGGGCAATCGCGAGCAGGTGACGTGGGCCGAGGTAGCCCGGATTCCGCTTTGTCTCCTCACGCCGGACATGCAAAACCGGCGCATTATCGACCGGCTGTTGCGCGAGGCCGGCAATTTCGAGGGCACACCCACTCTCGAAAGCAATTCGATGATCCTGCTATTCTCCCATGTCAGGACCGGCCGCTGGGCCAGCGTCATGCCCGCGATTTTGGCTGAAACGCTGGGTCTGACCGGTGCGGTCCGGGCAATCCCGATCGTCGAGCCCAGCGCCGTCCATACGGTCGGACTGGTGGTGCCGAACCGCGAGCCGATGGCGCCGGTCAACGCCGCCTTCGTCGCCGAGGCCTTCAAGGTGGCCGAGGAACTAGATCAAGGGCTGGCATCTTAGAGAATGGGCGAGCTCTTTGATAGATAATCCCTATCAATTGACGATAAGCCTTTATTGAAGTTACTGGATTTACCGCTACCTTATTGACCGATTGATTGGATTGGCCAATTGGAGCGATGCCAGTACCGAATTACGAACCGTGGGACGAGACGCGAGCGGCCGAGGTTATTGCGGAGGCCGCAAAGCAGGATGGCGCGTGCATGCCGATTCTGCACGCCGTGCAGCGGACGTTCGGCTATGTGCCGGAAGAGGCGCTGCCGATGATCGCGCAGACGCTGAATTTGAGCCGAGCCGATGTTTACGGCGTCTTCAGTTTCTATCACGATTTCCGTCACGAGCGGGCCGGGCGTCACGTGATGAAACTGTGCCGCGCCGAGGCCTGTCAGGCCATGGGCGCCGACGCCCTGCACAAGCACGCGCGAGACAAGCTGCAAATCGGGTGGGGCGAGACCACCGCCGACGGGAAAGTGACGCTGGAGCCGGTTTACTGCCTCGGGCTTTGCGCCTGTGCGCCGTCGGGGATGATCGACGGCAAGGTTTATGGCGGGCTCGACAACGCCAAGCTCGGTAAATTAATCGACCGGGCGCGCGCGGCATGAGCCAGGCAAAGCTGTATATACCGCGCGACGCCGGGGCGCTTGGCCTGGGCTCGTCGGATGTCGAGATGGCGATGATCGCCGCGCTCAAGAAGCGCAACATCGACGCCGATTTCGTTCATACCGGATCGCGCGGCCTCTATTGGCTCGAACCGATGATCGAAGTGGCGACCCCGCAAGGTCGTATCGCCTATGGGCCTGTGACGGTGGACGATGTCGAGGAACTGGTCGCCGCCGGCATGCTCGACGGCAAGCCGCATCGCCTGCGCCTCGGCAAACCCGAGGAATTGCCGTTCCTGAAGCATCAATCGCGCCTCACCTTCGCGCGTTGCGGCATCGTCGACCGCAACTCTCTCGACGATTACCGCGCGCACAGCGGGTGGGTGGGTTTGGAAAAGGCGTTGTCGCTCGGGCCGGCGGCGACGGTCGATCTGGTGACCAAGTCGGGCCTGCGCGGCCGCGGCGGCGCCGGTTTTCCGACCGGCATCAAGTGGAAGACCGTGCTCGATACGCCCGGTGCGCAGAAATACATCGTGTGCAACGCCGACGAAGGCGATTCCGGCACGTACGCCGACCGCATGATCATGGAGGGCGACCCCTTCACGCTGATCGAAGGGATGACGATCGCGGGCGTATCGGTCGGGGCGACCAAAGGCTTCATCTATATCCGTTCCGAATATCCGCACTCGATCTACGTCATGCAGCGTGCGATCGACCGCGCACGGAAGGCCGGTGTTCTCGGTGCGGACGCGTTCGGTTCCGGCAAGGCGTTCGATCTCGACATCCGCGAAGGCGCCGGCGCCTATGTGTGCGGCGAAGAAACCTCGATGCTCGACAGCATTGAAGGCAAACGCGGCCAGGTGCGGGCGAAGCCGCCGCTGCCGGCGCATAAGGGCTTGTTCGGCAAGCCGACCGTCATCAACAACGTGATCTCGCTTGCGTCCGTCCCGTGGATCTTGGCCAACGGCGCCGAGGCGTACATGAATTTCGGTATGGGCCGGTCGCGGGGAACCATGCCGATCCAGCTTGCCGGAAATGTCCGGTATCGCGGCTTGTTCGAAACCGGGTTCGGCCTCACCTTGGGAGAGATCGTCGACGATATCGGCGGCGGCACGGCCTCCGGCCGGCCGGTGCGCGCGGTGCAAGTCGGCGGCCCCTTGGGCGCCTATTTCCCGCGCAACCTATTCGACACGCCGTTCGACATCGAAGCCTTCACCGCCAAAGGCGGCCTGATCGGTCATGGCGGCGTCGTGGTTTTCGACGACACGGTGGACATGGCCAAGATGGCACGCTTCGCGATGGAATTTTGCTCGATCGAATCCTGCGGTAAGTGCACGCCTTGCCGCATCGGGTCGGTGCGCGGTGTCGAGACCATCGACAAGATCATCAAAGGCGAGCGGCGCGAGGCCAACGCGGCGCTGCTCGCCGATTTGTGCGATACGATGAAATTCGGCTCGCTTTGTGCGTTAGGCGGGTTCGTCCCGTATCCGGTGATGAGCGCGCTCACCCATTTCCCCGAAGATTTCGGGCTGGTCCGGAAGGCGGCCTAGGAGAGTCCCATGTCTCTCGTCCATGAAATCGATTACGGCACCGCGGCGGTAAAATCCGCCAAGACGGTGACGTTGAAGATCGACGGCTTCGACGTGACCGTGCCGGAAGGCACCTCGATCATGCGCGCCGCGATGGAGCTCGGCATCAAAGTGCCGAAACTGTGCGCTTACGACATGGTCGACAGTTTCGGCTCCTGCCGCATGTGCTTGGTCGAGATCAAAGGCCGGCCCGGCACGCCCGCATCCTGCACCACGCCCGTGGCGCAGGGCATGGAAGTGACGACGCAGAATGAGCGTATCGCCAAGCTGCGCCGCAATGTCATGGAGCTTTATATCTCCGATCATCCGCTCGACTGCCTGACCTGTTCGGCCAACGGCAATTGCGAGCTTCAAGACACGGCGGGGCAGGTTGGGCTGCGCGAGGTGCGCTACGGTTACGACGGGGCCAATCACCTCAAGGCAGAGAAAGACGTCTCTAACCCTTATTTCCAATTCGATCCGTCGAAATGCATCGTGTGCTCGCGCTGTGTCCGGGCTTGCGAAGAGGTGCAGGGCACGTTCGCCCTGACCATCGGCGCGCGGGGCTTCGACAGTCATGTCTCGCCTGGCATGGACGAAGATTTCCTGTCGTCGGAATGCGTCTCGTGCGGTGCCTGCGTGCAAGCCTGCCCGACCGCGACCTTGATAGAAAAATCGGTGATTGAGGTCGGCCAGCCCGAACACTCCGTGATCACGACGTGCGCCTATTGCGGCGTCGGTTGCTCGTTCAAGGCCGAGCTGCGTGGCGGCGAGGTCGTCCGCATGGTGCCCTGGAAAGACGGCAAGGCCAATCACGGCCATTCTTGCGTCAAGGGCCGTTTCGCCTGGGGCTACGCCAACCACCGGGACCGCATCCTGAAACCGATGATCCGCGCCAAGGTCAGCGATCCGTGGCGGGAAGTGACGTGGGACGAAGCGGTTGCGCACACCGCCGCCGAATTCAAGCGCCTCCAGAAAAAGCACGGCAAGGATTCGATCGGAGTCATCACCTCGTCGCGCTGTACCGACGAAGAAACCTATCTGGTGCAGAAGCTGGCACGCCAAGTGTTTCGCAACAACAACACCGACACCTGCGCCCGTGTCTGCCATTCGCCGACCGGTTATGGCCTGAGCAAGACGTTCGGTACCTCTGCCGGCACGCAGGATTTCGATTCGGTTCAAGATGCCGACGTTATTGTGGTGATCGGCGCCAATCCGACCGACGCGCACCCGGTGTTCGCGTCGCAAATGAAAAGGCGTCTGCGCCAGGGCGCAGAGCTGATCGTGATCGATCCGCGCCGCACCGACTTGGTGCGCTCGGCTCACGTCGAGGCGAAATATCATTTGCCGCTCAAGCCCGGCACCAATGTCGCGATGCTCAATGCCATTGCGCACACCATCGTGACGGAGGGCCTGGTGAACGAGGCGTTCGTCAAAGAACGCTGCGATACGGAGGCTTTCGCCGACTGGTCGGAATTCGTGTCGCGTCCCGGCAACAGCCCCGAGGCGATGGAACAATATACCGGCGTGCCGGCGGACCAGGTGCGGGCGGCGGCCCGGCTTTATGCCGGCGCGCGCAACGGCGCGATCTATTACGGCCTCGGCGTCACCGAGCATAGCCAAGGCACCACGGCGGTGATGGGTCTTGCCAATCTCGCGATGGCGACCGGCAACCTCGGCCGGCGCGGCGTCGGCGTGAATCCGCTACGCGGCCAGAACAACGTGCAGGGCTCGTGCGACATGGGATCCTTCCCGCACGAATTGCCGGGCTATCGCCACATCTCCGACGAAAAAGTGCGCGCGCTGTTCGAGCACGATTGGGGCGTGAAGCTCGAGAAGGAGCCGGGCCTCCGCATCCCGAACATGCTCGACGCCGCCGTCGAGGGTACGTTCAAGGGCATCTATATCCAGGGCGAGGATATTCTCCAGTCCGATCCCGACACGCATCACGTCGCGGCCGGCTTGGCGGCGATGGAATGTGTCGTCGTGCAGGACCTGTTTCTCAATGAGACAGCGAACTACGCCCACGTTTTTCTGCCTGGCTCGACCTTCCTGGAGAAGGACGGCACCTTCATCAATGCGGAGCGCCGTATCGGCATGGTGCGGAAGGCGGTTCAGCCCAAGAACGGCTATGCCGACTGGGAGATCACCCAGATGCTGGCGAACGCGATGGGCGCGCATTGGACCTACACCCATCCGTCGCAGGTGATGGACGAAATCGCGCGCCTGACGCCGACGTTTGCCGGCGTGTCGTTCGAGCGCCTCGACCGCGAGGGCTCGATGCAATGGCCCGTAAATGAAAAAGCGCCCAACGGAACGCCGATCATGCATATCGGCACGTTTGTGCGTGGCAAAGGCAATTTTCTCGTCACCGAGTTCGTGCCCACCGACGAGAAGATCGGCCCGCGCTTCCCGCTCTTGCTCACGACCGGCCGGATCCTGAGCCAGTATAATGTCGGCGCGCAGACCCGACGCACCGACAACGTTATCTGGCATGAGGAAGACCGGCTGGAGATTCATCCGCACGACGCGGAGGAACGCGGCATCCGCGACGGCGACTGGGTGCGGCTGCGAAGCCGTTCGGGCGAAACCTCTTTGCGTGCCGAGGTGACGGAACGCGTCGCGACCGGCGTGGTCTACACCACGTTCCATCATCCCGACACGCAAGCGAACGTCGTCACCACCGACTATTCGGACTGGGCGACCAACTGCCCCGAATACAAGGTCACGGCAGTCCAAGTTTCGCCCTCGAACGGACCGACCGATTGGCAGGAACAATACGACGCCCAAGCGCGCCAGAGCCGCCGTATCGTCGAGGCTGTGCCGGCCGCGGAATGAGGACCGCGATTAACTATTTTCGTCGTCCCTGCGAACGCAGGGACCCAGGGCAAGCGACGAGCGGTAGCCCTGGATTCCCGCGTTCGCGGGAATGACGAGGTTTGTGCGCAATGGCTGAACCTGCTCCCGTTCCGCCCCCGGTGACGAGCGTCAAGCGGTACGCCTTTCGCGACGGCGTTTTTTCCGTCGGCGAGCGCGTGGTGCCGTCGGAAACGGCGGTGGCTTTTACCTATGACCGCATGACCCACGCGGTGATGATGGCGACGCCGGCAGACCTGGAGGATTTCGCGGTTGGGTTCAGCCTGACGGAAGGCATCGTCCGGGCGCCGGGCGACATTCGCACCATCGAGACCGTGATCACCGATCTCGGCATCGAGCTGCGGATGGATTTGAGCGAGACAAGCCGCGACGTCTTTACGGAGCGCCGTCGTCGCATAGCGGGACCGAGCGGGTGCGGCCTGTGCGGCATCGAGAGCCTTGAAGAAGCGATGCGCGAGCTGCCGCAGGTGATGGAGGGGCTGACGCTCTATCCGACGCATATCGCGGCGGCGATGCAGTCCCTAAGCAGCGCACAGCAACTGAACAAAACGGCGCGCGCGATTCATGCCGCCGCGTTTTGGGGGCCGCGCGACGGCTTGGTTGCTTTGCGTGAAGATGTCGGCCGGCACAACGCGCTCGACAAGCTCGCAGGCGCGCTCGCGCGCGGCGGCGTCGCGCCGTCCGGCGGGGTCGTCCTGCTGACCAGCCGTGTTTCGATCGAGCTCGTACAAAAAGTAGCGATCATAGGCGCCACGGTAATGGTGGCGGTGTCCGCACCGACTGCACTCGCGATCCGCATGGCGAAGCAGGCCGGCATCACGCTGATCGGCGTCGCGCGTGAGGACGGCTTCGAAATCTTCACGCGGCCTGACCGCATCCTTCAACCGGTGGCGGACCATGTCGCCTGACGAGAAACTGGTCTACATGGCCAATCAGATCGGGAAATTCTTCCACCATCGGCCGGAAGCGCAGGCGGCCGCCGATACGGCGGACCATCTTCGTAAATATTGGGACCCCCGTATGCGCCACGAAATCGTGAAGCTGCTGAACAACGGCGCCCAGGGTTTCGATCCGATTGTGAAAAAAGCCGTCACGACCATCGCGGTCGACCTCAGAGACCATCACCTCCACCCGCTCGCGCCAGAGGGCGAGGAATAGTCGCTCAGGCAATGATGTCCGGCAGGAGCTGG
>JASHUX010000066.1 GCA_030039775.1 Alphaproteobacteria bacterium
TTGCCATCGTGAAGGGCGGTCGCGACGCGCTCCACGATCGCGGCGATGGTCGTCGCGAACGCCGGATCGTCGATCGCCGCCTGCAAGACGTCGCGCGATTTGGCCAGATAATCCTGGATCGGCCTCGCCGTCATGCCGCCGACAATCCTCTCTCCCTAGACATTTGCGCCAGTGTAATGTGTCTCGGAAGCAAGACCAAGGGAGGCGCGGCGCGCCGGCGGAGACGAACATGGAACAGGTTGAAGGTAAGGTCGCGTTCATCACCGGCGGCGCGAGCGGCATCGGCTTCGGCATGGCGCGCGTGCTCTTGCGCAACGGCATGAAAGTAGTCATCGCCGACATTCGCCAGGATCATCTCGACGAGGCGGCGGCCGCGCTCAAAGGCTCGAACGCGGCGCATTTCATCAAGCTCGACGTCACCGACCGCGCCGCGATGGCGGCGGCGGCCGACGAGACCGAACGCGTCTTCGGCAAGGTGCATGTCCTGTGCAACAACGCCGGCGTCGGGATTCTGGGCGGTTCGAAGCGCGCCACCTTCGACGATTGGGATTGGGGCATGGGCGTCAATCTCGGCGGCGTCATCAACGGCGTGCAGACCTTCGTGCCGCGCATCATGGCGCATGGCGAAGGCGGGCATATCGTCAACACCTCGTCGATGGCGGGCGTACTGCCCGGCGGCGCCGCGACCATTTACGTCACCGCGAAGGCGGCGGTGCTCGGCCTGTCGGAATCGCTGCGCCAAGAGCTGGCGCCGGAGAAGATCGGCGTCACCGCGCTATGCCCCGGCCCGATCACCACCAACATCCACGAAGTCTCGACGCTGCGCCCGGAGAAATACAAGAACAGCGGCCTCGGCGAGGTCGAAGCGGCGCTCGCGGTGCGGAAGCCCTCGCCGGTATGGATGGACCCGATCGAGGTCGGGGAAATGGTGACGGACGCGATCCGCCGCGATCTCCCGTTCATTTTCACCCACAACGAATTCAAGGAAGGCGTGGCCCAGCGTTTCGCCGCGACGCTCAACGCCTTCCCACGCGGCCCCGTGGACGAGGAAAAGGCGAAACGCTTCGGCTTTCCAACCTCAAACCCGATGTACGCGGAGCTATTGGCCAAAAACCCCGACCCCGCCAAAGGCGGGGAAAACTAACCTCGTCATTGCGATCGTTTCGGATATACATTATATATATACCCCATGCGCGCGCGCGTTGCGAAATGGGGCAACAGTCTGGGGGTGCGGATTCCGCGCGAAATTGCGGATCGCGCCGGCATGTCCGAAGGTAGCGAGATCGAGATCGAGGCGAAGGGCGAGCGCGTCGTCATCGCGCCGGCGCGTAAGCGCTACAAGCTCGACGATCTGCTTAAAGGCATGACGCCGGAAGCGATGCACGAGGCCTTCGACTGGGGACCTGATCGCGGTCGTGAAGCGATCGACGAATGACGTCGCGCCGCGCGGCTACGGCTTACGAGCCGGATGCGGGCGATCTCATCTGGACCGATTTCGAGCCGCGCACCGGTCGCGAGCAAGGCGGCCGGCGCCCCGCCCTTGTGATTTCACCGGCCGCGTTCTGGCGCGCCAGCCACTTCGTCATTGTGTGCCCGATCACGTCGCGTGTCCGACCGTTCGCGACCAGCGTCCTCTTGCCGGAGGGTATCGGCATCGCGGGCGAAATTTTGGTCAGCCACATCCGCAGCATCGACGCTGACGGGCGGCCCATCGCCTTCGCAGGCGCTCGTGTCGGCGAAGCGGTGATCGCCGATGTGCGCGCAAAGCTCGCTGCGTTGGTCGGCTTTGATGCGGGATAGACGTCGCTATATCACCCCGACCAGCAGCTGGACGATAAGGATCACCAGCACCGTGCCGGCGCCGCCGGAGGGGTAATAGCCCCAGCCGCCGCTATAGGGCCACAACGGCAACGATCCCAGCAGGATCAAGATCACCACAATCAACAAGATCAGCCACAGCATCACGTCCTCCATTCACTCGGCCTTCAACACAACACCGTCACGAGCGGTTCGGCTTCACGGCACCAGCGTCGAAAAAAATCTTGACTAAGTTCTTGTTTTGTTCTAGTTGAAGAAGACGAGATTGGGAAGTGGAGTACATGCCGAGTATGGCGCACGCAACGGCCAGAAATAATTTCGCGCAATATCGGAAGGAGAGGAGCGAGCGGACGGACCAAACCGACGACAGAGGGAAAATCCGGAACGAAGCCAATTTCCTGTAAATAACAGGTGGAACAGGCGACGGGAGGGCGTCGGCGTCTGGTACGGAAGCGCGTGGGGCGCCTGTAGATTTCCAGCAGATAACAGGCGGAACAGGAGACGGGGCCGCGGCGGCGAGCAGGGTTTCGGCGAGCATGACGGCACGGCTTGTTCCGCTGCCGCATCCGGGCTAAGCCATGCTTATGTCAACGCCGCTGCCCTTCGTGCGCGATTTGGCGATCGAGTACGGCGTCGCCGACACGGTGTCGCCGCTGATCCGCCGCGTCGTGGCGAAGAACCCGTCCGCCTTCACCTTCAAGGGCACGGGCACGTATATCGTCGGACGCGGCACGGTCGCGGTGATCGATCCCGGGCCGCTGCTCGACGAGCATGTCGCGGCGCTGACCCGCGCGCTCGCCGGCGAGACGGTGAGCCATATCCTCATCACCCACACGCACGCCGACCATTCGCCCGCGGCGGCGCCGTTCAAGACCGCGACCGGCGCCAAGACCTTCGGCTTCGGCCCGCACGGCTCGGGCCGCACCCGCGAGCTGGAGCACGACCCCGGCCTCGGCAAAGGCCCGTTTGAGGAAGGCGGCGACCGCGCCTTCGTCCCGGACCTGGTGATGCGGGAGGGCGACACGGCCGAAGGACCGGGCTGGCATCTGACCGCGATCGAGACGCCGGGCCATACCTCGAACCATCTCTGCTTCCGCCTCGCCGAGGAGGACGCGGTGTTCACCGGCGATCACATCATGGGCTGGTCGACCACCGCGATCGGCCCGCCCGATGGCGACATGGCGGCCTACAAACATTCGCTGAAGCGGTTCCTGCCGGGTGCCGACGCCGCGGCGGCGCGGTTCTGGCCGACGCATGGCCCGCCGGTGCGCGACACCGGCAAGCTGGTGCAGGCCTATATCGCCCATCGTGACGAGCGCGAGGCGCTGATCCTCCGCGCGATCGAGCGCGGCGCGACGACCGTGCCCGAGATCGTCGCGCGGGTTTACCTCGGCCTCGATCCGCGCCTCGTCGGCGCCGCCGGGCGTTCGACCCTGGCGCATCTGATCGAGCTGATCGAGCGCGGTGCGGTCGTGGCCGAGGAAGTTCCCGGGGCGCCGGCGCGCTATCGGCTGGCGGGGCGCTGATATGGCGAACGTCGCGGTCATCGGCGCGCAATGGGGCGACGAAGGCAAAGGCAAGATCGTCGACTGGCTATGCGAGCGCGCCGAAATCGTCGTGCGCTTCCAGGGCGGCCACAATGCCGGCCACACCCTGGTCATTGGCGGCAACGAGTTCCGCCTTAGCCTCTTGCCGTCGGGCGTGGTGCGGTCCGGCAAGATGTCGCTGATCGGCAATGGCGTCGTGGTCGATCCGTGGCATCTGCTGAAGGAGATCGATGCAATCGCCGCCAAAGGCGTCGCGGTATCTCCGGACAATCTGCGCGTCGCCGAGAACGCGGCGCTGATTCTGCCGAGCCACGGCGAGATCGACCGCGCGCGAGAACGGCGCCGCGGCAACAATCCCATCGGCACGACCGGTCGCGGCATCGGCCCCGCCTACGAGGACAAAGTCGGCCGCCGTGCCATCCGTCTCTGCGATCTCGCCGAACCGGCGACGTTGGGCGCGAAGCTCGACGAACTGTTGCGCCACCACAATGCCCTGTTGCGCGCGCTCGATGCGCCCGAGGTCCATCGCCCGCAGCTTGAAAAGTCCCTAAACGAGATTGCCCCCAGGATCCTGCCCTACGCCGACACGGTATGGGACCGGCTCGACCAAGCACGCCGCGCTGGGCGCCGAATCCTGTTCGAAGGCGCGCAGGGCATCATGCTCGACGTCGATCACGGCACTTACCCC
This sequence comes from Alphaproteobacteria bacterium, assembly GCA_030039775.1. Lineage (GTDB taxonomy): Bacteria > Pseudomonadota > Alphaproteobacteria > ATCC43930 > CGMCC-115725 > JAATGI01. The sequence continues at coordinate 4,054 of JASHUX010000066.1, forward strand.
TTCGTCACGTCGTCGATCACGCATCCGGCCGAGGCCGCGGCCGGCGCCGGACTGGGCGTGCGCTCGGTCGGCTACGTGCTCGGCATCACCAAGGCCTATACCACGCGCGTCGGCGGCGGCCCGTTTCCGACCGAGCTGACGGACGCGGTCGGCGAGGAACTCGGCATGCGCGGCAAGGAGTTCGGCGTCGTGACGGGACGCAAGCGTCGCTGCGGCTGGTTCGACGCGGTGATGGTGCGCCAGGCGGTCAAGGTCGCCGGCATCGATGGCATCGCGCTGACCAAGCTCGACGTGCTCGACGGGTTCCAGGAACTCAAAGTCTGCGTCGGCTATCGCCGCAATGGCGCGACGCTCGACCATCTTCCGGCCAATGCAAACGTCCAGGCCGAGATCGAGCCGGTCTACGAGAGCATGGAAGGCTGGAGCGAAAGCACCCAGGGCGCGCGGAGTTGGGCACAGCTTCCGGCACTCGCCATCAAATACATCCGCCGCATCGAGGAATTGATCGAGGCGCCGGTCGCCCTGCTCTCGACCAGCCCCGAGCGCGACGACACCATTCTGGTCCGCGACCCGTTCGCCGACTGAGCGCGATGACGCTCGCGGAAAAAATCCTTTATCACCAAATCCACCCGGCGAAGCTCGCCGCCGATATCGGCGCCGAGATCGTGTCGCTGCCGCTGCTCTGGTATCACGAGCTCGCCTGGGGCTTGGTGACGCATTTCGCGCCGGCTTTCATCGCCTCGGCGCTGATGCTTCGTTTCGGCGATTTCGCATACATCAAGAATGCGCCGCGCGGCCGTTATCTCAAACGCTACATGACCCGGCCGGCGGAATTTGCGCGCTTCGCCGCCGACGTCGCGATGATGGTGGCGGCCTGGTACCACCAGCCTTGGATTATCGCCGCCGGCTTGGTCGTGGTGGTCGCGGCCTGGACCTACGGCTTGGTCTGGCGCCGACGCAGCCGCGTTTAACGTCCCGCGATCGCCGCCTTCGGTTTGTGGTTTTTGGCCACGTAGGTTTGGATCGCCTCGTCCAGCTCCGGCAGGTTTTCGGCGAAGAAATGATCGGCGCCGTGGACCAGCTTGTAGACGATCTTGATGTCGCGCTGGTGCATCAGCTTGTCGATCAGCTTCTGCACCGCTTCGATCGGCACCATCGGGTCTTCGTCGCCGTGGACGATGAGGCCCGATGATGGGCACGGGGCCAGGAAGCTGAAATCGTACATGTTGGCTGGCGGCGCGACCGAGACAAAGCCGTCGATCTCGGGCCGCCGCATCAGAAGCTGCATCCCGATCCACGCCCCGAACGAAAAGCCGGCGATCCAGCACGCCGAGGCGTTTGGGTTGTAGCTCTGCAGCCAGTCGAGCGCCGAGGCGGCGTCCGACAGCTCGCCCTCGCCCCGGTCGAACGTGCCCTGGCTGCGTCCGACGCCGCGAAAATTAAAGCGCAAAACCGCGAAACCTTGCTGCACAAAGGCGTGGTAGGTGGTGTACACCACCTTGTTGTTCATGGTGCCGCCGTACTGCGGATGCGGGTGCAGCACCAGCGCAATGGGCGCGTTCGGTTGCTTGGCGTGGTGATACCGGCCCTCGAGGCGGCCGTCCGGCCCGGCAATGATGACTTCAGGCATGATCCTTACCCAACCAAAACACTCGGTCTTTCCCCATTGAAGATGTGGCGTATTGCCCGCTAAAATCGACTGCCTATCTAGGACAATGACGGGCGCTGCCGGGCGGCGGCGCCGGGCAACCATAGCATAGCAGGAAGCCATGATATTGAAGAACTTGCGCGAAGATATCGAGAATGTGCTTCGGCACGACCCGGCGGCCCGCTCGGCGCACGAGATCGTGTTCTGCTATTCGGGGCTGCACGCGGTGTGGCTGCATCGGGTGGCGAATTTCCTGTGGCGGAACGGCTTTCTGTTCCTCGGCCGCTTCGTCTCGCAGACCGGCCGGTTCCTGACTGGGATCGAAATCCATCCTGCGGCCAAAATCGGCCGCCGGCTGTTCATCGATCACGGCATGGGCGTGGTCATCGGCGAGACCGCAGAAATTGGGGATGACGTCACGCTTTATCAACAGGTCACGCTGGGCGGCACCAAGCTGGACCGCGGCAAGCGCCATCCGACCTTGGGCGACGGCGTCATTGTCGGGGCCGGCGCGAAGATTCTGGGCGGGTTCACCGTCGGCCAAGGCGCGCGCATCGGGCCGAATGCGCTCGTGCTGCGCGAAGTGCCGCCGGGCGCCAAAGTGCTGGCGGCGGCGTCGCATCCTCAAGGCGAGGAACCGGCGGAGACGCCGCACGTCGCTAATGAAGCCGATCTCGCCCGCGCGGCACAGCGCGAGTTCCAGCCCTATGGCGCCTTCCTGCCCTACGGCACGCCGTGCGACGACACGCCCGACCCGATCGCGTGCAAAATCGACAAGCTCGGCGCCGAGATCGAAGCGCTGCGTACCCGCGTCGGCGAACTCGAACGCGACCTCGACGAGGCCCGCGCCCCGGCCGCGCGCCGCCAAGCCTGAGGCCGACGCCATGAGACTCAGCACCAAGGGCCGCTATGCCGTTATGGCGATGGTCGATCTCGCGAAACACAGCGACGGTCAGCCGGTCGTCCTCGCCGATATCGCCGAACGTCAGGCGATTTCTCTCTCCTACCTCGAACAGCTTTTCGCCAAGCTCCGCAATGGCGGGCTCGTGAAAAGCGTGCGCGGGCCGGGCGGCGGCTATCTCCTTGGCCACGGTGCCGACGAAACCCGCATTTCCGACATAATCCTTGCCGTTGATGAGCCCATTCGGGCCACGCGCTGCACCCCGGGCGCGCCGCTTGGCTGCAGCGGCAACAAGGTGCGCTGCCTTACCCACGATTTGTGGGAGGAGCTCGGCAACCAGATTCACCTCTATCTCAGCTCCGTGACGCTGGCGGATGTGGTGGCACAGCGCGTGCTTGGCCTGTCCGGCGTGATCCACCGCGCCGCGCATGGCGTCTATGAACCCGACAGCGAAAGACCGGCGCTGACCCAGTGAGCGGCCCCGCCTATCTCGACTGGAACGCGACCACGCCCTTGCGGCCGGAAGCCGCGGCAGCGATGGCAGAGACGTTGGCGCATACCGGCAACCCATCGTCGGTGCATCGCGCCGGCCGCGAAGCGAAGAAGCTGCTCGATCAGGCCCGCGCCCGGGTGGCCGAACGGGTCCGCGTTGCACCCGCCTATGTGACGTTCACCGGCGGCGGCACCGAGGCCAATCACCTCGCGCTGCGCGGCCTGCCGGAGCGCCGGTTGATCGTGTCGATGATCGAGCACGATTCGGTGTTGGCGGCGGAGCCCGATGCGGCACGCCTGCCGGTCACGCCCGACGGCGTCGCCGATCTCGATTCGCTCGACCGCATCCTGACGGCGGATCCGCGCCCGGCGCTGGTGTCGCTGATGTTGGCCAACAACGAGACCGGGGCGATCCAGCCGGTCGCCGAAGCGGCCCGGATCGCGCATCGCCATGGCGCCTTGCTCCATTGCGACGCAGTCCAGGCGTTCGGAAAAATTACGTTCAATTACAGTGAATTGGGCGCCGATCTGATGACCGTTTCGGGACACAAGATCGGCGGGCCGATGGGCGTTGGCGCGTTGATCGCATCGCCCGATCTGCCGATCCAGGCCCTGCAGACCGGCGGCGGCCAAGAGCGCGGCCGCCGCGCCGGCACGGAGAACCTACCGGGCATCGTCGGGTTCGGCACCGCCGCGAATCGGGCCGAGCCGGACGACGGCCGCATCGCCGCGCTCCGCGACCGGACCGAACGCCGCCTCGTCGCCGTCGCACCCGATGCTCATATCCATGGCGGGAGCGTTCGTCGTCTTCCCAATACGACCTGCATCTCCATGCCCGGCGTCGCCGCCGCGACGCAAGTGATGGCGCTCGACCTCGCCGGTGTGATGGTCAGCGCCGGCTCAGCCTGTTCCTCGGGCAAAGTAAAGCGTTCGCACGTGCTCGACGCGATGGGCGTGCCCTCAGCGCTCGCCGAATCAGCGATCCGCATCAGCCTCGGCTGGAGCACGACCGAAGCCGACATCGACCGGCTGGTGGAGGCGTGGGGGGCGCTTTACGCGCGTACACGGAGCCGCGCCGCATGACCGAACGCCCGATCTATCTCGATTACCAGGCGACGACGCCGACCGATCCGCGCGTGGTCGAAGCGATGCTGCCCTATTTCACGGAGAAATTCGGCAACCCCGGTTCCGCGACGCACGCGTACGGTCGCGAGGCGGAACGGGCGATCGAAACGGCGCGCGGTCAGCTCGCGGCGCTGATCGGCGCGGAGCCACGCGAGATCGTGTTCACCTCCGGCGCGACCGAATCGAACAACCTCGCCATCAAAGGCGCCGCGCATTTTCACCGGACGCAAGCGAGGGAACAAGATTTTCGCGATCATGTCGTCACGGTCGCGGCCGAGCACAAGTGCGTACTCGAGGCGGCAAAGGCGCTTGAGCCCGATGGGTTCCGGGTGACGTTCCTCGGCGTCGACGGCGACGGCATTGTCGATCCCGAAGCGGTGCGGCGGGTCGTCGACGATCGCACGGCCATCGTCTCGGTCATGGCAGCGAACAACGAGATCGGCGTGATCCAGCCGCTCAAGGAAATCGCCGCGATCTGCCGCGCGGCCGGCGCCTTGTTCCATACCGACGCGGCGCAGGCGATCGGAAAAATTTCATTCAACGTCAGTGAATTGGGGATCGATCTTGCGTCCATCTCCGGGCACAAAATGTACGGGCCGAAGGGGATCGGCGCGCTGTACGTTCGGCGTCGGCCGCGCGCCCGGATCGCGCGCTTGATCGATGGCGGCGGCCAGGAGCGCGGCCTGCGTTCCGGGACTCTGCCGACCCCGCTCATCGTTGGAATCGGTGCCGCCGCTGCCATCGCCCAGGCGGAAATGACTCAGGAATCGATCCGCCTGACGCATTTGCGGCGGCGCCTGTTATCCCGCATCGAAAAGCTGGTTCCCGGGATTCAACTCAACGGCGATCCCGAGCGGCGCCTGCCCGGTAATCTCAATCTCAGTTTTCCCGGCGTAAACGCCGCCGAGCTGATGGAGAATTGCCCTGGGGTCGCGGTGTCGTCGGGCTCGGCCTGCTCTTCCGCCGAGCTCGAGCCGTCTTATGTGCTCCGGGCGTTGGGCTTTTCCGACGAGCGTGCAGCCGCGAGCATCCGCGTCGGCCTTGGCCGCATGACCACCGAAGCCGACATCGATCGCGCCGCCGACCTCTTAGCCGCCGCCTGGCGCGGCCTGCTTACCGCGCCGGATGAAAAGGCGCAGGCGTAACCTATATAAATTGGCGGGATTTAGCCCTTAGGGTATGATCGAATCATGGCACTTCGTCAGGCAATGACCATCACCGACGCCGCCGCGGAACGCATTCAAGCGTTGATCGCTAAGCGCGGCAAGGAGTCGCTCGGCATCCGTGTCGGCGTGCGGTCGCGCGGCTGCTCCGGCCTGACCTACACGCTCGAATATGCCGACGAAAAGGGCAAATTCGACGAAGTGGTGAGCGACAAGGGCGTCACCATCTTGATCGACCCGAAAGCGACCATGTTCATCATCGGCACCGAGATGGATTACGTCGAGGACAAGCTCCAGTCCGGCTTCACCTTCCGCAATCCCAATGAGAAGGGCCGCTGCGGTTGCGGCGAATCCTTCCATGTCTAGCGCGGCATGGCGCAGGAACCCAGTCCGATAAAGCTGTTTCAGATCGAGGAGCCCGGCGGCGCCCCCGAGGCCGAGGACGGCTTCGGCATGGCGGTCGGCATCGAGCTGTCGAAGCGCGGCGGCGCCTCGGTCGCCGCGGCGATCGGCGGCAACGCCGAGCTGATCGTACGGCCGGCGCCGGGCGGCATTGCGGGCACGCCGACCGACGCGATGCTCGGCGATTTGCTGCGCGATTTGCGCTCGCTGGCGGAAAAGGCGATCGCACGCCCGGTGACTCATGCCGTGGTCCGGATCGACGGATTCGACATGACCGACGCGGCGGTAGTGACCGCGGCGGCGAAGGCCGGCCTGGCGCTGCTTGGCATCAAGCGCGACGGCGATGTGCTCGCCGCCGCCATCGAAGCCGAGGATCTCGCCGCCATTCTTTCCGAGTGAGTTTCTTCGCATGCCCAAAATGACGTTCATCGAACGGGACGGCAACCGGCGCGAGGTCGACGCGCCGCTGGGCCTGTCCGTGCTGGAGATCGCGCACAAGCACGGGGTCGATATCGAGGGCGCGTGCGAAGGCTCGCTCGCCTGCTCGACCTGCCACGTCATTGTCGATCCCGATTGGTACGACGTGCTGAAGGACGCGAGCGAGGACGAGGAGGATATGCTCGATCTCGCGTT
>JASHUX010000067.1 GCA_030039775.1 Alphaproteobacteria bacterium
GCGATTTGTTCGGCGCGCTGCCATGCGGCAACAAGCCGTGAAGCAGCACGAGCGAACCCTGCGGCGCTTCGAGCGCCACCGGCGCCGTGTCCGGCCACGGCGTCGCGTCAATGTCGTCGAGGCGCAACGTATCACCGTCGCGACGAAAGAGCTTGCGCAGCGGGCCGCGATGGCCGCCGGGAATCGCCGCCATGCAGCCGTTCTCCAATGTGGCGTCCTCCAGCGCGAACCAGAAACCGACAACGCTCATCGGCTCGGTATAAAGGAACGACGAATCCTGGTGCCAGCCGACTTCGCCGCCGATAAAGGGTTGCTTAAAGATATACTGCGACTGCAACAGCAACGGTTTTTCGAAGCCGAGATCGGCGGCGAGCCGGGCGATCGCCGGCGTGCGGGAGAAGGAGTCGAACACCGGATCGAGGTCGTGCATCGCATGGCCGATCTTGTTCAGCGCAAGCTCGCGCGGCTTCGTCAAATGCCCACGCGCATCGAATGCGTCTTCCTCGAATAAGAATCGGATCTTGTCGCCGGACTCGCGGAAATACCGGTCCTGCGCGTGCTCTTGCTCGGCGGTCGAGAACACAGTACGCGATTCCGCCGGGTCGAAGGTCGCAATCAGTTGGGCGGCGCGATCCTTGAGGCGCCCGCAGGAATCGGCCGAGACAAAATGTTCGACGATGAGAAAACCATCGCGCGCATAGCTCGACCGCATCGCATCGGTCGGCGGACCGTCGGGGCTAGCGGCGAAACGGCGCGCTGCGATCATCAAAATTTCTCAATGCCAAGATACGTCAAGACGGCCTGCGCCAGGAAGATCACGGCAGCGATGCGGTTGGCCCATTTCGACGGCACTTTGCCGGCGAAGTAGTGCCCGCCGATCACCGCCGGCAGATTGGCGGCCATCATACCCACGGTAGTGCCGACGAGCACCATCAGTGCGGCATCGTAGCGCGCGGCCAGCGCGGCGGTGACGACCTGGGTCTTGTCGCCCATCTCGGCGATAAGAAAGCTCATGAACGTGCCGACGACGGCACCGCGCTTACCGACATGTTCCTTGCCGCGCTCGCCTTCTTTCTCCGGCAGCAGCGCCCAGACCGCGAACGCCACGAACGACAGCGTCAGCACCCAACGCAGAATGTTCGGTGTCAGATACTCGCCGATCCAATGGCCGAACAGCACGGCGATCACGTTGCTGGCAAGCGTCGCGAGGAAAATGCCGGCGAGCACGGGCAGCGGCTTGCGATAGGTCGCGGCGAGATAGAGCGACAAGAACTGGGTCTTGTCGCCGAGCTCCGCCAGAAAGACGATGCCGAAGCTGGCAACAAGAGCTTCCATAATTATCGACGTAGCTCGGTTGGGAAGAAGCTCTTCTTATCGCCCCCGGACTTGGTCCGGGGGTCCAGCTCCCCTCGATGCATTCAGCCCGCGCCGCTTTGTTCCACGAGCCGCCAGCCGGCCTCGGCCAGGAGGCGCGCCCGCGCGCCCTGCTCGCGCGCGTTGGCGCTGGAGGCGTTGCCCTCGACGACACGGCCCATGATGCCCTGCAAGATCGCGGCAAGCCTGAACATGTTGTAGACCATGTAAAAGTCCCAGTTCGGGATGCTGTCGCGGCCAGTGCGCTTGCAATAAAGCGCGCGGTATTGCGCTTCGTCGGGAATGCCCATCGCGGCAAAATCCGCGTCGGCCAGGCCGCGCTGATACGTCGTCGAGCCCAGGCGCCACTGCATCATGTGATAGGCGAAATCGCCGAGCGGATTGCCGAGCGTCGACAATTCCCAATCGAGCACCGCCAAGATGCGCGGCTCGCTTTGATGGAAGATGACGTTGTCGAGCCGGTAATCGCCATGCACGACCGCGGTCTCGTCGTCGGGCGGGACGTGGCCCGGCAGCCACGCGATCAGTCGGTCCATCGCGTCGATCTTTTCCGTTTCCGAGGCACGATATTGTTTGGTCCAGCGATCGATCTGGCGGACGAAATAATTTCCCGGCCGGCCGTAATCGGCCAGGCCGCGCGCCGCATAGTCGACACGGTGGAGCGTCGCGATCACCCGGTTTAATTCGTCGAAGATCGCCGCGCGTTCCGCCGGCGTCTGATCCGTCAGCAACGGATCCCAGAACACACGGCCCTCGACATAATCCATGACGAAAAAGGTCGTGCCGATCACGCCGTCATCGGTGCAGAGCGCGTGGGTCTTGGCGACCGGCACGCCGCTCCCATGCAGCGCCGTCATGATTCGATATTCGCGATCGACCGCGTGCGCCGAGGGCAACAGCCGTCCCGGCGGTTTGCGGCGCAACACATAGCGGCGACTCGGCGTGGTCAGGCGATAGGTCGGGTTGGATTGACCACCCTGGAACTGCTCGACCGTCAGAGGCCCCTCGAAACCCGGGATATGACCGGCCAGCCAGTCGGACAGTCGTCTTTCGTCGAAGCGATGAGCCTCGCGCACGGGACCGGTGTTTTGGCCCAGACCGGCGGCCCCTGATTGGTTCGTCATGACTCGGCATAGAATAGCGGCAGTACTGTCGCGCCAAGGGAATTCGCGGGGCGAGTCGCACCGCGACTCTGTGGATAATCTATCTATTGCCGACCCAAAAACCGCCCTTCGCTCGCGGCGCTAGTGCCATTTTGCATCGCAACATAAATTATGTTGCAATGCGACAATTTGGCCAAACCGTGTAGATTCAAGGATTTAGTGAGGTTTTTTGCGACTCGAAACCTTCAAATCTCCGCCATTCCCCTTAACTTCGCCCAGATTTGTGGCAACCTAGTGAGGTGCCGCTATTTTGCGG
>JASHUX010000068.1 GCA_030039775.1 Alphaproteobacteria bacterium
CTGAACCCCGCGAGGGTCGCCGGCAGCAACAACAATGACGAGGCGAAGATCGGCGGAATGACGCCGGACGTGTTCAGCTTCAACGGCAAGTGGGAACTCTCGCCGCCATAGACTTTGTTGCCTTGCTGTCGTTTAGGGTATTGCACCAGCAATCGCCGCTGCGCGCGCTCCATGAAAACGATGAAGGTGACGACCGCGACGGCGCCGACGATGAAGGCAACGACGAAGAACGGCGACAGCGCGCCGGTACGGCTCAACTCCAGGAGTTGCGCCAAGGCGGACGGCACTCGTGCCACGATGCCTGCCATGATAATGAGCGAAATGCCGTTGCCAACGCCGCGCGCGGTGATCTGCTCGCCGAGCCACATCAGGAACACGGTGCCGCCGGTCAGCGTGATCACCGTCGACAAGCGGAAGAAGTAGCCGGGATCGATCACGGCGCCACTGCCAGCGCCCTCCAACCCAACTGCGAGGCCGTAAGCCTGCACCGCGGCCAGAACGACAGTTCCGTAACGCGTGTACTGATTCATCTTTTTGCGGCCGGCCTCACCCTCTTTCTTGAGTTGCTCCAGCACCGGCGACACGGCCGTCAACAGCTGGACGATGATCGAAGCCGAAATGTAGGGCATGATGTTCAGGGCGAAGATCGTCATGCGCGATAAGGCGCCGCCCGAGAACATATCGAACATGCCGAGGATGCCGCCGGCGTTGCGGGAGAACACTTCCTGCAAAATGGCCGGATCGATTCCAGGAAGCGGGATATAGGTCCCGAGCCGGTAGATCACCAGCGCGCCAAGCGTGAACCAGATTCGATTCTTGAGTTCCGTCGCCTTCGCAAAGGCCGAAAAATTGATGGAGGAGGCGAGTTGGTCGGCGGCGGAGGCCATCAGTCTATCCTAACGCTGAGCACGGCGGATCAGGGCGATTCACGTGCCTAGCAAATGGTAATGCGTGACCAGAAAATACACCACATAGACCCAGCCCAGCACTCCGTCGATGATCGTCCAGCCGATCGTATGGCCGGGCTGCGTCCAGGCGATCACCACCGCGAGCACCATGCCGACGCCGATCGTGAAGTTTCTCATGCCGTTTCCCCACTCGGCATTGCGCCTTCTAGATCAATTGGTAATGCGTAACGACGAAATACGCCACATAAAGCCAGCCGAGCGCCCCGTGGATAATCGTCCACACCATCGTATCGGTATGATTCAACGAGATCACGACGGCCAAGATCATGCCGGCGGCGATGAAAACGCTCCTGAACCGGAGGCGCGCATCGGCCGTAACGGCAGGCTGCGCCATTATTTCTTCTCGCCACCTTCGCCCGCGGCAGCCGCCGGCTCCGTCACGGTGACCTTGCCGCCCGCTTTTTCGACCGCGGCGATCGCCGATTTGGAGGCGCCGGCAACGGTGAAGTTGAGCTTCGTCTTGATCTCGCCCTTGCCGAGGAGACGCACGCCATCGCCCGCGCGGCGCAAAAGGCCGGCCGCGACCAGCGCGTCGCCGTCGATATCGGCGCCGCTCTTGATCTTGCCGGCGTCAACCGCCGCCTGAACGCGGCCGAGATTGACGACATGATAATCCGCCTGGAGGAACTTGCGGTTGAAGCCCCGCTTCGGAATGCGGCGATGCAGCGGCGTCTGGCCGCCCTCAAAGCCGTTGATCGAATAGCCCGAGCGCGCCGATTGGCCCTTGCCGCCGCGGCCCGAGGTTTTGCCTTTGCCGGAACCGATACCGCGGCCGATCGCCTTAAATTTGTAATGGGCGCCGGGATTATCCCGGATCTCGTTGAGCTTCATGGCAATGACCCTATGAACCGCTTTCGACGCGGACCAGATGATGGACGCGCGCGATCATGCCGCGCACTGCCGGCGTATCCTCGAGCGTCCGAACGCGATTGAGCTTGTCGAGGCCAAGGCCTTTCAAGGTTGCGCGTTGGTACGAGAAGCGGCCGGCGGCGCTTGCGATCTGCCGTACCGTAACGGTGGCGCCCTTCCCTTTCGCTTGCTTCGGCATATTTACTCCCGCGCCTCGGCGCCTTGCTCGCGGCGGCCGAGCACGTCGCTGACCTTACGGCCGCGGCGTGCCGCGACGCTCCGCGGGCTGGTCGAGCGGTTCAGCGCCTGGAACGTCGCCTTGATCATGTTGTGCGGATTGGACGTCCCGACCGATTTCGCCACCACGTCTTGAACGCCCAGCGCCTCGAAGATCGCGCGCATCGGACCGCCCGCGATAATGCCCGTCCCTTGCGGCGCCGCGCGCATAACGACCTCGCCCGCGCCATACCTTCCGATAATGTCATGGTGAAGCGTGCGGCCTTCGCGCAACGGCACGCGGATCAGCGCACGGCGCGCCTGTTCCGTGGCCTTGCGGATGGCCTCCGGCACTTCGCGCGCCTTGCCGGAGCCATAGCCGACGCGACCCTTCGAATCGCCGACCACGACCAGCGCCGCAAAGCCGAACCGCCGTCCGCCTTTCACTACCTTGGCGACGCGGTTGATCGAAACCAGCTTTTCGACAAACTCCGTCTCCTCGCGCTCGCGCGGCTGACGATCGCCATCGCGGCGCGGCCGGTCGCCACCCTCGCGCCGCGGCCGGTCGCCGCCTTCGC
>JASHUX010000069.1 GCA_030039775.1 Alphaproteobacteria bacterium
CTATCGTGCTCCTGCATAACGATCGTTAAAAACCGTCCCCAAGACGCGCGGGAGGTAGGTCACATGAAGCTCGGCGCTTTCTCGATCGTCGCGGCGATGGCCGGCGCGGTGCTGGCGGTTGGCTCAAACCAGGTCATCGCTCAGGAAAAGACGTTAACGGTCGCGACCAACGCCGAGCCCGACGTGCTCGACCCGGCGAAAGCCGGTTCGCCGCAATTCTTCACGACGCTGTGGAACGTGTATGAGGGATTCGCCTGGCAGAATCTCAAAGGCGACATGATCCCCTCCCTCGCCGAATCGTGGGACATCAACGACGGCGGCAAGGTTGTCGTCTTGCACATGCGCCGCGGCGTCACGTTCCATTCGGGCGATCCGTTGACCGCCCAGGATGTGGTGTGGACGTATCAGCGATATTTGAAATATGCCCGCTTCTTCGTCGGCACCTCGCGCTACATCGACAAGATCGAGGCGGTCGACGACCACACCGTGAAATTCACCTTCAAGCAGCCCGACGCCGCGTTTCTCGCGATCCACCCGCTGCTGATCACGTCGAAGGCGTACTACGACCGCGTCGGCGATGCGGAGTTCGCCAAGCATCCGGACGGCACCGGCCCGTACAAGGTTGTGACTTACGTTCCGGGCCAATATCTCGACGTCGAAGCCTACGACAAATATTGGGGGCCGAAGCCGCAGATTAAGAAGGCGCGCTTCTATTTCGTGCCCGACAACCAAACTCGCGAATCAAAACTGAAAGCGGGCGAAGTCGATCTGATGATGGACGCGCCCTACCCCGATGTCGCGCCGCTGCAGAAAGCCGGCTTCACCATCGCCAAACTGGTCTGCCAGCCGACGACCTCGATCCAGTTCCAGCTCAAGAACCCTAATACGCCGTGGCACGATCTTCGCGTCCGTCAGGCGATCGCTTACGCCATCGACACGAAGGCGATCATCAAAGGCCTGCTGCACGGCGTGCCGGTGCATTATCCGCGGCTGCTGCCCGGCGAAACCGGTTTCGACCCCAACCTCAAGAATTACGAATACAATCCGTCGAAAGCGCGGCAGTTGATGAAGGAGGCAGGCTACGCCGACGGCTTCACGATGCCGTTTTACATTCAGACCGGAATCTTCTTCGGCATGGAGGAAACCGCGACGGCGGTCACCCTTTATCTGAAGCAGAACCTCAACATCACCACGCAGTCCCAAGGCCTGGGATTGGCGGAGCTCATCGGCAAGATTTTCGCGTCCGGTCGTGATCCCACGGCACGGTTCGTCGCCATTGGCGGCTATCCGATCGCGAGCTTGCCGACGCCGCTATGGGGCATCGGACTCGCCTTCTACGGCAAGAATCCGACGGCGCTTTACGACGATCCGGAAATCGACGATTTGTTCGGCAAGGCCGAGGCCACGTTCGACCTCGCCAAGCAGGGGCCATACATCGGCAAGATCATGTCGCTCGAGCAGAAAGATCTCTACATCATGACGTTATGGGATTACGTAGCCGACTACGCGATGAAGCACAACGTCACCTACACGCCCGGCCAGCGCAATCTCGACATCCTCTATCTGCCCTGGGCTCACGTCAGCAAGTGAACCGATGCCGGAACGGATTGGCGGCGGCGGCCCGCGTCAATGTTCCTTGATATAGGGGATGCCGCTGGCGCGCGGTGCGACGGCACGACCGATGAAACCTGCGAGAAGGATGACCGTTAGCGCGTAGGGCAATGCCTCGATGAGTTGCACCGGCACTTCGCCGATCCCCGGGACGCTGACGCCCTGAAGTCGGATCGCCACCGCGTCGAGAAAGCCGAACAGCAGGCAGGCGCCCATCGCCGGCCAGGCGCGCCACTTGCCGAAGATCAATGCCGCCAGCGCGATGAAGCCCTGACCCGCCGACATATATCGCGTGAAGCCGGCGTTCTGCGCGATCGACATGTACGTGCCCGCGATCCCGGTCAACAGCCCGCACAGCAGCACCGCGCGATAACGCAGCCACGCTACCGAGACGCCCGCCGTGTCCACCGCTTGCGGGTTCTCGCCGACGGCGCGCAGCCGCAGACCGAAGCGGGTCGCGTTTACGATCCAATGAGTTAGCGGCACCGCCGCCACGGCGACATAGACCAGAAGATTGTGCCCGCCGATGAGATGCCCGTAGATCGGTCCGATCACCGGCACCGACGCGAGCGCGTCCTGGCCCGGAAAATGGATCGGCATAAAGCGGCCCTCGGGCGGCAGCGGCGGCGTCTCGCCGCCCTGATGAAACCACGCGATGCCGAGCACGATGGTGAGGCCCGCGACAAGGATGTTGATGGCGACGCCGCTGACAACCTGGTTGCCGCGCTGCGTGATGCTGGCAAAGCCGTGGATCAGCGCCAGCGCCGTCGCCGCCACGATGCCGGCGGCGAGGCCGAGCCAAGCCGAATGCGTGACGGCGCTCGCCGCCCCGGCGGCGAACGCGGCGGCCAACATTTTGCCTTCGAGCCCGACATCGACAATGCCGGAGCGCTCCGAGAACAGGCCCGCCATCGCACCGAGGATCAGCGGCGTCGAGACGCGGATGGTCGCGCTCAAGGTCAGGAGGGCGATGAGATAGGCGTCTTGCATCAGGCGCGCGCCGCTAGAGCAAAGATGCGTTCGAAGAACGGCCTGCTCATATTGGCGAGCGCGCCCGAGAACAGGATGATGAGGCCCTGAATGACGATGATCATTTCCGGCGTGATTGCCGGAATCTCGAACGCGAGCTCCGCGCCGCCTTGGCTCAAGATGCCGAACAACAGGCTCGCCAACACGACGCCGACCGGGTGATTGCGCCCCATCAACGCCACCGCAATGCCGGTGAAGCCGTAGCCGAGATTGAAATTGAGGAGCAGCCGGTGCTGCACGCCCATGATCTCGTTGACGCCGACGAAGCCCGCGAGCGCGCCCGACACCGCCATCGCCACCAGGATGATGTGGCGCGGCTTGACGCCGGCATAGACCGCGGCGCGCTCGCTCTGTCCGACGGTGCGCAGCTCGTATCCCCACGGCGTGTGCCACAGATAGATCCACACGCCGACGCAGGCGAGCGCCGCCAGCACCAGGGAGAGGTTGAGGGGGCTGCGTTCGACGGTAATGCCGAGCCCTGCCAGCACCGAACCGATCGTCGGCAGCCACGCATTGGGCAAAAACTCGCGGCTTTCGGGCGACATCTGGTGCGGCGCGATCAGCACGTTCACCATCAGATAGACCATCAGCGCCGAGGCGATGAAATTGAACATGATCGTGGTGATGACGATGTGGCTGCCGCGATAGGCCTGGAGATAGGCCGGAACGAACGCCCAGGCTGCCCCGAACAGCGCGGCGGCGGCGACGGCTAACGGGATCAGCGCGGCGAGCGGGAGAACGTGATCGAACGCCAGCAGCGCAAGGCCGACGCCGAGCCCGCCGATATACGCTTGGCCCTCGCCGCCGATATTGAATAGGCCGGCATGGAAGGCGACCGCCACCGCCAAGCCGGTGAAGATGTAGTTGGTCGCGTAATAGAGCGTGTAGCCGATGCCCTGGCTGTCGCCGAGTGCGCCGGCCACCATAATCCGCACCGCCTTCAACGGATTCTCGCCGATGACGAGCACGATCAACGCCGCTGCCAGTAGTGCGAGGAGCACATTGGCGACGGGAATCAGCGCGACGTCCGCCCAGCGCGGCAACGGGGCGCGGACGTTGCGATCGGTGCGGCTCACGTGGAAGCGGCGGCGCCGTTCCCGGCGCGGGCATTGGCCATCATCAGGCCCAGCATGCGCTCGTCGGCGTCGTGGCGCGCCACCTCGCCGACGATGCGGCCGTCGCACATCACGAGGATGCGGTCGGCGAGCGCCATGATCTCGTCGAGCTCGACAGAAACGAGGAGAATGGCGGCGCCGGCATCGCGATGCTCGATGAGCTGGCGATGGATGAACTCGATGGCGCCGATATCGACGCCGCGCGTCGGTTGTCCGACCAACAGCACCGTCGGATCGCGCGCCAATTCGCGCGCCACGATCAGTTTCTGCTGATTGCCGCCGGAAAAATTCGCCGAGCGCAGGAAAGGCTGGCGCGGCCGCACGTCGAATTCTTCCATGAGCGCGGCGCAATGCCGATTGATCGCCTGATGGCGCTGCAGCACGGGACCGGCATACGCACCGTCCCGTTGATACCCGAGCAGCGCGGATTCAGTTGCCTCGAACGACACGACAAGACCGAGACGGTGGCGATCCTCGGGAATATGGGCGACGCCCAATTCACGCATCTGCGCCGGGTCCATCGGCCGGGCCGGCGTGATCGCGGTCCTGTCGACCGAAATGCGTCCCGTTTCGGCGACACGGATGCCGGCCAGCACTTCGAGCAATTCGGTCTGGCCGTTGCCGCTCACTCCGGCGACGCCGACGATTTCGCCCGCACGCACGCCGAACCCGACATGATCGAGCACGGTAACGCCGCGCGCATCGTGCAACGTCACGTCCTCGACCAATAGGCGTTCGGCGCCTGGTGCCGCCGGCGCTTTGTCGAGCTCGAGCCGGACCTTGCGGCCGATCATCAGCTCGGCCAGTTCGCCCTCGTCGGTCTCCTCGGTGCGACGATGCGCAACCACGGTGCCGGCGCGCATGACGTAGACTTCGTCGGTGGCCGCCATGATCTCGCGCAACTTGTGAGTGATGAGGATGACCGTCGCGCCGCGCGCCTTGATGGTCTGGAGGATCCGAAACAATTGTTCCGCCTCTTGCGGCGTCAGAACGCCGGTCGGCTCGTCGAGGATCAGGATCGCGGCGCCGCGATAAAGCGCCTTCAGGATCTCGACCCGCTGCTGCGCGCCGACCGGAAGGTTGCCGATCACCGCGTCGGGATTGACGCCGAGCCCGTATTCGGTCTCAAGCCGTTCCAGCTCGGCCCGCGCTTTGCCTTTGCCGCGGCGCAACAGCGCGCCGCCCTCGGCGCCGAGCATCACGTTCTCCAGCACCGTGAACGGGTCGATCAGCACGAAATGCTGATGGACCATGCCGATGCCGAGATGGAGCGCGTCGTGCGGATTGCGGATCGCCGCCGGTTCGCCGTTGACGAGGATGTCGCCGCTATCGGCGTCGTAGAAGCCGTAGAGGATGCTCATCAGCGTCGACTTGCCGGCGCCGTTCTCGCCGACGATGCCGGTGATCGAGCCACGCGCAATCGTCATCGAAACGTCGCGGTTCGCGTGGACCGTGCCGAACCGCTTGTCGATGTGGCGGAGCTCGATCGCGGGCGGGGCGGGCTCCGCCGCCGGCATGCTGCGCTCCCGTCAGTACTTGCAGTTATTATTCGCCATGTAATCGACCACGGTGATCTTCCCGGCGATGATGTCGGCCTTGGCCTGCTCGATCTTGGCCTTCATCGCGGGCGTGATCAGTTTTTCGTTGTACTGGTCAAATGCCCAGTCGACCCCGCCCTCCTTGAGTCCGAGCACGGCGATGCCGCCCTTCCACGTGCCGTTCTTCGCCGCCATGAAACTGTTGTAGGCGGCGACATCGACATGCTTGACCATCGAGGTCAGCATGGTGCCGGGGTGTAGATAGTTCTGATCGGAATCGACGCCGATCGCGAGCTTCTTGTTGTCGACCGCCGCCTGATAAACGCCGAGGCCGCTGGCGCCCGCCGCGGCATAGACGACGTCGACGCCGCGCTCGAATTGACCCTTGGCCAGTTCCGCCGCGCGCGCCGGATCGTTCCAGGCGGTCGGCGTAGTGCCGGTCATGTTGGGAATGATCTCGATCTTCGGGTCGGTCCATTTGACGCCCTGCTCGTAACCGCACTGGAAGCGGCGGATCAGCGGGATATCCATGCCGCCGACAAACCCGACCTTGCCGGTTTTCGACGCCATCGCCGCCGCGATGCCGACGAGGAACGAGCCTTCCTGTTCCTTGAACAGCACCGACTGAACATTGGGCAGGTTGGCGATGCCGTCGATGAGCGTCCAGCGCGTCTTGGGGAAATCCTTGGCGACCTTGCCGACCGCGTCTGCCTGGGCGAAGCCGACGCCGATGATCGGGTCTTGGCCGCGCTCGGCGAAGCGGCGATGTGCTTGTTCGAACTGGGTGTCGTTGGTAGCGACGAAGTCGGTGTATTTGATGCCTGTTTCCTGGGTGAACTTGTCCGCGCCGCCGGCAACGCCCTGATTAAAGCTCTTATCGAATTTGCCGCCAAGATCGAACACCACCGCCGGCTTGATCTCGTCGGCGCGGGCCATACCCCCCGCCAACATCGCCGCGCCCAGTACCGCTATCTGCCAAAGGAACTTCATGACGCCCCCCTTGCTCGGTATCGAACGGAAGCCAAATCATACCGCCGCGCGAAGCATTTTCGCTAGATGCGCCGCCGCCCGGTCAAAGGCGACGCGCCAATCCGCATTTGCAAAAACCTTGCCGCCGCTGAGCTCGATGCCGATCTGGGTCATGCCGTTCTGCACGCAACCCTGGCTGTGCACGAGAATGCCGTCGGGATCGCGCTTGTCGCCGGAGGTGCCACCCTTGGAATTAACCGGCGTCGCACGCAAAGGCTCGCCATAAACGCGCTTGAAGTAGTCGGCGATCTTGACGGGATACGAGCGTCCCTCCACGGTCCAGCCGCAGAGCGGCTTGCCTTGCGCCGCCATATAGCCGATCTCGAACGCCGTCCCGGGATCCATGTCGGGCGCGCGGCGGAACCCATCCATGCAGAACAGGCCCGTATCCATCCGGTCCATCAGTGCGATGTCGGCTTTGACGATGTCACGGATCAGCGCTTTGCCGGGCTTGATGCCCTGGAGCGCTATCTGGTTGTCGGTCGGCGCCACGCCCTCGAGCCGATAACGGGCGCAGATCCGTTTCATGGCGCGGAACGTGGCCTCGGGATCGGGATAGAACACCATCGGTCCGGCGAGGTAGATGCGGGGCCGCACGTTCATGCGACGGTCTCCGTCATTGTAGAAACGAACGGCGGGAGTCCGCCCACGGGTGACGACTCGCAATTGTCGCGTTGGACCGCACTCTGTCGCTCGGCATATCCCCGATTTTTCCCGGCGGTCACTGTGACACGGCGCCGGTGCAAGTGCTAGCACGCGATGGGCGTTGGCGAGGCCCTCGCGGGCCAAATCATGCGCGACCGCGCATACGAAACTTGGCGGAGGGAGTGTCCGCTAACAACATTTGCATTTCAAATAGATGGGGCGACCAGCGGTTACTTTCCCCCAAACCTTCCCCCGTTCATCAATCAGACTCACCTCGGGACTCTTTGGGTCAAGACCGGGCTGGGGCGCGATGCGGAATGACGGAAGTTGGCCGACCTCGGACCGTCCGCTTTCAACGAAAAATCGGCAGAACCGGACACACAATTCCGCTGAAACAGCAGCCATCGACTATTAGCCGCCCGTCGACGGTCATCCCTCCGGCACACCAGCCTTGCGGAAACCGTCGATTACGCGCTCGAGCTGGGTCGCTAGCAGGGGAGAAGAGCCCCCAACAATGAGCTGTGCACGGCGAATGGTATAGCCAGGATCCAATGCAAGGCCATTTCGCACCGCTTCCCGAGCGTCATCCAGCCGACCCAAATGTACGAGCGCGGCGGCACGAAAAAAGTGCGGCATCGACCACTTAGGATTGGCCTCGATCGAGCGGGTATACCAGTGTAAGGCTGCTTCATCGCGGCCAGCCAAAAGCTGGCCAGCCCCGGCCCCACCGAACCAGATATACCGTTGCACATCACGTGGACTGAATCGCAGCGCGTCCTCTACGTGGCCAGCGGCTTCCGCACCTCGTCCGATCATGCTTTTGGCCGAACCGATTCCTGCCATTGCAAAGGCCAGATTGCGGTCGAGCGCCAGGGCCTGCTCGAATTCTGCTATGGCCGCGTCAGCCTGTCGGCTATGGACGTGAATCCAGCCAAGCACCATGTGCGCGCCAGGATGGTCCGGCGCAAGCCGGAGCGCTTTTGCG
>JASHUX010000070.1 GCA_030039775.1 Alphaproteobacteria bacterium
AAATATCGAGCCGGCACCAGCGAGGCTCAACAACAACGGCGTCCTTGTTTGGCACGCCGTTCTCGCCGGGATGACGCGCACGGTGGTGTTTACGTACCTCTTGGCCCCCAATCACGTACTGACGCGCATCGCGCGGGGTACAGAGGGCGCGACGATTACCCTGAAGACGGAACGGTTGAGGGGCATGTGACCTAGCCTCGTCCGACGCCGACGGGGCCAGGGATTCAAAACGCAATTCGATATTTCTTGAAATATCGTTGACACGCCTGCCGGAAAGTACGATAATTCGATAATTATCGAATGGTCGGAGGCGTCCTTTGAAGGCGAAAGAGACTGTCGACGCGCTCGGTGCGCTGGCACACGACACGCGATTGGAGGCTTTTCGACTGTTAGTTCAAAAGGGCCCGGACGGGCTTCCCGCCGGCATGATTGCGGAAAAGCTCGGCATACCGCCTTCGTCGCTGACGTTCCATCTTCAACAGCTCGCGCATGCCGGGCTAGTGACGCAACGGCGGGTCAGCCGGCAACTCTTCTACGCCGCCGATTTTGCGGCAATGAATGGCTTGGTCGCGTATCTCACCGAAAATTGCTGCGGCGGTGAGACTGCATGCGGTCCGGTTTGCGAGCCGGTGAAAATCGCGATCAAGTCCCAACCGAAACGGAGATCGGCATGACACGCTTCCATGTTCATGTAGGTGTCGAAGATATTGACGCGTCGATTCGCTTCTACTCGACGCTGTTTGCCGCTGAACCGACGGTGCGGAAGTCGGATTACGCCAAGTGGATGCTCGAAAATCCGCGCGTCAATTTCGCGATCAGTCAGAGCGACAACCCGCTCGGCGTGCAACATCTTGGGATTCAGGCTGAAAACGAAGACGAGCTTGCGGAGGTTTACGATCGGCTTAGCGGTGCCGAACGGCCCATCCTCGAGGAAAAGGGCGCTGCCTGCTGCTACGCCAAGTCGGATAAGCAGTGGGTTGCCGATCCGCAGGGCGTCGCGTGGGAAACGTTCCTCACCCACGAGGAGGCGACGGTATTCGGCGATAGCCGCGCTATATCGGAACTTCGCGAGATGAGCGTCCGTCCGTCCGCTTGCAGTTGTGCGCCTGTTGAACTGGAGAAGCCCTCTACGGCAACAGCCGCGGCCTGCCGCGGAATCTGACATGCCCCACGACGTTCCGTTGCCCCGCACCGGCACTTTGGCGGGTAGCATCTCAGCCGAAGTGCTGATGGCGCGCGCCAGCGCGACGACGTACGCAGATCAAGGGTGACGCGCATCGTGGCGCCGATCGACTTCTACTTTGATTTCGCCTCGCCCTACGGTTTTCTCGCGGCCATGCAGATCGATGCCCTCGCGGAGCGGGCGGGCCGCACGGTTCGATGGCGACCGTTCCTGCTCGGGGCCGTTTACAATCACGTTGGTCAATCGCCGCTCGAACATCCACTAAAGCGCGATTACATCAACATTATCGACGCGCCTCGCTGCGCTCGTCTGATCGGGCTAACCTTGCGAAGGCCACGCGGCTGGCCCGAGCACGCGCTGCCACCCTGCCGGATTTTCTACTGGCTCGACCGCGACGATCCGGTGGGCGCCGCCGCTTACGCTCGCGCGGCGTACAAAAAATATTGGCTTGGCGGCGAAAGCACCGCCGATCCCGACGCGGCCGCCGATATCGCCGCGACGTTGGACCATGGCCGCTCCGACGCATTGGCGGCGGTGCAAGATATCGCTGTTAAGCAGCGGGTCATTGACGCAAACGAAGCGGCAGTGGCGCGCGGGGTTTTCGGCTCGCCGTTCATCTTCGTGGACGACAAGCCATTTTGGGGGAGTGATCGCCTCACGCAGATCGAAGTCCTATTGGAACGAGGGAGCATTTGATATCCCGCCGACCCAACAGCGTTGGCACCAGGGAGAATACATGCGCACGACGACTTGGCACATCGCCCAGCTCAATGTCGCAACCGCGGTGGCTCCGCTCGACAGCCCGGAGCTCGCTGACTTTGTCGCCGCGCTCGACGGCGTCAATGCGCTTGCCGAGGCGTCGCCGGGTTTCGTGTGGCGCCTCAAAAGCGACGGCGGCAATGCAACAAACATCCGCGCCAGCGACGATCCGAACTTCCTCGTCAATATGTCGGTCTGGGAATCGCTTGAGGCGCTATCCGCGTTCGTCTACCGGTCGGTGCATGCTGAGGTAATGGGACGCCGTCGCGACTGGTTCCATAAGCCCGGGCAAGCGTACCAGGTGCTGTGGTGGGTGCCGGCAGGCCAACCGCCCGCGCTCGAGGAAGCGCTCAACCGGCTAGACCATCTGCGCCGCCATGGATCGACGGCACACGCGTTCACCTTCAAAGACCGCTACCCCACCCTAATTGCGCCGGTGAACCAGGCGATGCGCACTGGCTGGCCGTAAGCAAAATGCAGACATAAGGATGCCCCGCATGGCCGATCCGGTCGATTTGGCGATGGCTGACCCGATCTATAATGTTCTGTTTCTCTGCACCGGCAACTCGGCCCGGTCGATCATGGGCGAGGCGATTCTGAACCGCGTCGGCGCCGGTCGCTTCAAAGGGTACTCGGCGGGCAGTCATCCCAAGGGCGAGGTCAATCCGCGCACGCTTCAACTGTTGAAGCGGCTCAACTACGCGACGGAAGGCTATCGCTCGAAAAGTTGGGATGAATTTGCGAAGTCGGGGGCGCCCTATCTCGATTTCGTGTTTACGGTGTGTGACCAAGCGGCCCAAGAAGTTTGCCCGATTTGGCCCGGGCAACCGATGACGGCACATTGGGGCGTACCCGATCCCGCCGCCGCGACAGGGACTGATGCCGAAATCAGCCTCGCGTTCTCCGAAACCTACCGGCAGTTGAACAATCGAATTTCGATCTTCGTCTCGCTGCCGCTGGCGCGTCTCGACAAATTGGCGCTGAAAAAGCGTCTCGACGACATCGGCAAAGCGTGACACGCAGGATTGTCGCCGAAGGCATCGGGACGGCCCTGTTGCTGGTTGCCATCGTCGGCTCTGGCATCATGGCCGGGCGGCTAGCCGGCGGAAATGTCGCGGTTGCGCTGCTGGCCAACGCCATTGCCACCGGCGGCGCTCTGGTCGCTTTGATTTTGACGTTTGGCCCTGTCTCGGGGGCACATTTCAACCCGGTCGTGACGCTCGCATTCGCGGCGCAGCGAACGATCTCCGTGCCGACGGCGGGCGCCTA
Source organism: Alphaproteobacteria bacterium (assembly GCA_030039775.1). GTDB lineage: Bacteria > Pseudomonadota > Alphaproteobacteria > ATCC43930 > CGMCC-115725 > JAATGI01. The sequence continues at coordinate 3,212 of JASHUX010000070.1, forward strand.
TATCGTGGCGCAATGCGTCGGCGCCGTCCTCGGCGTGTGGCTGGCGCATCTCATGTTTGGCCTGCAGATCTTGGAGGCATCTGCCCATGCTCGTGGCACGGTCGGCGAACTGGTCGGCGAGTTTGTGGCGACGTTCGGCTTGGTCGGCTTGATCCTTAGTTGTTGTCGTCATGCCCCCTCGGCCATCCCGTACGGCGTCGCGGCCTATATCACGGGGGCGTATTGGTTTACCTCCTCGACATCGTTTGCTAACCCGGCGGTCACACTGGCGCGGTCACTCACGAATACATTTGCGGGCATCGCCCCCGTCCATGCGCCGGGCTTCATTGCCGCAGAATTGATCGGCGCCGTCGCTGCTTTCTTGGTATTTGGTTGGCTTCTGCGTGGTCAAGCTAGTCCCCCATCTTGATCTTTGAGTAGTTCGCTGCTCGCGTTACCGCTGCGGACATAAGAGCAAGATGATAAGGCCTGGCGGGTGCATGACCGTACCACCACTTAAGGGTAGCGCCGTAGCGCGGCTTCTGGTCAATTACCCGCTGAACTAGGTTCCCCCGATGGACGACATCGTTAAACCGGCCGCGCCGTCAGGCGAGCGCGCCGAAGCCAAACCCGCCGCCGATCCGCACCGGCCATATGTGTTTGTGTGCTTAGCACTTTCGCTGTTCATGGCGGCCGTCGAGGCGACCGTCGTCTCCACCGCGATGCCACGAATCGTCGGCGCGCTGGGCGGGTTTCCGCTCTATAGCTGGGTGTTTGCCGCCTATCTCCTGCCGCAGGCGATTACCACCATTCTCTACGGCAAGTTCGCTGATCTCTACGGCCGGCGCCCGATGCTGGTGTTCGGCGTGTTGCTGTTCTTGGCCGGCTCGATCGCTTGTGGCTTCGCCACGTCGATGCCGCAGCTCATCGTGCTGCGGTTGATCCAAGGCTTCGGCGCGGGCGCCATTTTGCCGATCGCGACCACCATCGCGGGCGACATCTACACCCAAAACGAGCGCATGAAGGTGCAGGGTTATCTGTCGTCTGTCTGGGGGTTCGCGGCACTCATCGGGCCGTTGGTCGGCGGCATTATCGTCCAGACTCTGTCGTGGCGCTGGATCTTCTGGATCAACGTGCCGTTCGGCGCGCTGACCGTGATCGGGCTCCTGACCTATTACCGCGAGCATGTCCATCATCGCGATCACAAGCTCGATCTGGCGGGCGCGGCCTACTTCACGGTTTCGATCACGGCGCTGTTGCTGATCGTGATACAGGGCGGCCATCAATGGCCTTGGAACTCAGGCCCGATATACGCGCTGGCCGCTGCCTTTCTGATCTGCCTCGTGCTGTTCCTGTGGCAGGAAAATCGCGCGCCCGAGCCGATCCTGTCGTTGAGCCTGTGGCGGCAGCGTCTGGTCGCGATCTGCAACGCCGCGACCATGATCGCGGGAATGGGCATTATCGGCGTCGGCGCGCTGATTCCGACCTATGTCCAAGGCGTGATGGGCGCTTCGGCGATCGTCGCCGGTTTCTCCGTGACCGCGCTGTCGATCGCCTGGTCAGTGGCGTCGGGGATGTTCGGCCAGGTGGCGCGGCTGGTCGGCGGCCGTGGCGCCGCGCAGGTCGGCGGCGCATGCTGTCTCTTGGGCGGCGTCGTGTTCTGGCTCTTGCGCGCCGACTGGAACCCGTTTTTTCCCGGCCTCGGCTCGTTCCTGTTCGGCTACGGCATGGGCATGCTGACCACGACCTCGACTGTAATGATTCAGTCGAGCGTCGATTGGTCGAAGCGCGGCAGCGCGACGGCGTCGAACATCTTCTCGCGCCTGTTGGGCAGCACGCTCGGCGTCGCCATCCTGGGCGGCGTGCTCAACAACAGCCTGCAGCGCGAGCTTGCCGGCTCCGGCATGGCGAACGTCACGCTCGACAGTATGCGCGAGGTGCTGCAGAGCCACGCTGACGGGCGCGTCGATCCACAGCAATTCGCGTTGCTGCAGCATGCACTCGACGGCGGCTTGCATCAAACCTTTATCGCCGTGGTGACGGTGTCGGCGATCGCGTTCTTTATTACCCTGTTTCTGCCGCGGCGATCGATCGGCGGTTACTGAGCCTCGACCGGCTGGGGCGTTTTGTCGGGCTCGACGTGCATCGCGGCGACCGCCGCGGGCGCCGGCGGGCCGAAAACGTTGCTATTCGCCGGCTCGACGCAATTGATCTCGGCCGCCAGCATCACCGGCGCCTTGTTGCGGGTCAGAGTCCGTTCCAGCCAATCTTTCCACATCGCGCCCTCCCGCCGTGCGGCGACCAGGGAAGCGGCAATAAAAAAGCCGCCTCGCTGGTCGCTGGCGGCTTCCGTCTCGGGGTCTCCCCCGGCCTAAACCTCGGGTTCGACTCCATAAAAGCCGCACGCCGGCGACGCTTGGTGCCAGCGCTTGAGACAAATCATGGTGTCGAAAATTTTCATGGCGAAACTATGCCT
>JASHUX010000071.1 GCA_030039775.1 Alphaproteobacteria bacterium
TGATATTCGGAGAGCGTGTCCGGCACCGGCGTCACCGCGGCAAGGATGGTGCCGGGATCGGCGCCGATCACCGCCGCGGCGGGCAACGGTTCGCGCTTTTCCTCTTTCCAGCGCCGGTGATGCTGCGCGCCGCCGCGATGCGCGAGCCACCGCATCAGCGTGGTGTCGCGCCCCGTCACCTGCATGCGGTAAATGCCGAGATTGAAATTGTCCTCGCGCTTGTCGCTCGGGCCTTTGGTCACGACCAGCGGCCAGGTGATGAGCGGCGCCGGCTCGCCGGGCCAACAGGTCTGGACCGGTAACGCGCCGAGGTCGATGTCAGCGCCGCGCAGCACGACCTCTTGGCACGGCGCCGACGAGACGGTGCGCGGCTTCATCGCCATCACGGTGCGCAACAGCGGAAGCATCTCCAGCGCCTCGCGCCAGTCGCCCGGCGGCTCCGCCTGTTTCAGGAAAGCCAGGGTCTCACCGACCTCGCGCAAGCCCGCCGGCTCGCGGTCCATGCCCCACGCGACGCGCTCGACCGTGCCGAAGAGATTGGTCAGGACCGGCATCGGGTAGCGGGCGCCGTCGCCCCGCACCACGTTCTCGAACAGCACGGCGGGGCCGCGCTCGGCCAAGAGGCGGGTGTGAATCTCGGTGATCTCGCGGTCGGGCGACACTGGCGCCGCGACCCGCTTCAGCGCGCCGCGGGTCTCGAGGTGCGCCAAAAAATCGCGCAGCGAGGCATATGGCATTCGGTTTGCTTTAACCCAATCTATGCTAGGAAACACGCCACTATAGAGGGCGGCCGGTACCGTCACCAGCCGCCCCGACTTAAGGATCAATGAGGAATTTCATGGCGACGTATTGGGTTGTCGGGGCCGAATACACCGACACCAGCTTCAAGAAACTCGCGCCCGGGGCCGCGGAAGAACGGCTGGGGCCGTTCACGTCCTATCGCGCGGCCTATCAGGCCTGGCAGGCGCGCGCCCGCGCCACCATCGACGACGCCACCGTGCGCTTCCGCATCGTCGATGACCGCGGCAAAAACGCGCGCGGTAAAAAGGCGGCCTGATTATTTTCCGGGCTGCCGCTTCATCCTGTAGATGATGTTGTTGAAGCCGAACACGATCGTGTCGTGATCGACCAGGTGGAAATCCATCTCGATGTCGGCGTCGTTGCGGAGGCACGCGAATTCGAGGTTGGTGATCTTGTCGCCGGTGAAGCCGAGCGCCTTGGCGTGGCCCGCCGGGTCATCCTGGTCGAACGCGCCCTGGAACAGATAGCCGGGATCGACCGTCGAAATCTTGTAATGCGCCTTGCAATTGAACGGCGACGGCGCGACGAGCCGGCCCTCCTTAAAGACAAAGGTCGCGTGCGCGAAGTTCGGATCCACCCGCGCCGCGTCGCTCGGCTTGGCCCAGCCCGCGACCTGCGCGTCGACGACTTTCCACGTGCCGGCGAACACGCCCTGTGCCGCAGCCGGCGCGGCGGCGACGATGCTCACTAACAGCGCCATGATCGCGATGCGAACCCCGTTCATGTCCCCCTCCGATGCCCGCTCAGCTCCGCGCCCGACGCCGGATGCAGCGGCCAATACCAGAACAACGAGCCTAACGCCACCGCCGCGACCGCTATAAAACCGACGCGGAAATCGGCGAGATCGACGGCATCGCCGCCGCGCAGCGCCACCGATAGGCTCAGCACCGCCGCCGCCACCGCCACGCCGATGGCGCGCACAATCTGCAACAGCGCGCTCGACAGGGTCGAGGCCGCGGTCACGCTCTCCGATGAGATTTCGGCGAACTGGAACGAGGTCTGCGACGTCATCTGCAGCGAACGGCACACACCGCTGATAAACAGCAGCGGCAGTATCACCCAGAGCGGCGTCGCCGCGGTGAAGAACGCGCAGGCGCCGATCGTCGCCGCGAACACGAGCGTGGTCCACACCAGCACGGCGCGGAATCCGAATCCACGGATGAAGCGCATCGTCACCGCCTTCGCCGCGAAATCACCGCCGGAGTGAACCAGCAGCAACAGGCCCGACGTGAACGCCGTCATGCCGAGCCCGACCTGGAACAGCAGCGGCAACAGAAAAGTCGGTCCCGAAATCGCCATGCGGAAAAACGAGCCGCCAGCGTTGACGGCCCGAAAGCTGCCGACGCGCAGCGCCGACAAATCGACCAGCGGATGCCGCGCGCGCAAGGCATAGCGCACCGCGACAAACCCGATCGTGACGCCGACCATGCTCAGCGCGATGCCTTCGCGCTCGGCGCCCTTGTGCCCCAGCAAATCCATACCGTAGATCAGCGTCGCCAAGGCCGCGCCGTTCAGCACGAATCCGACCACGTCGAACGGCCGTCGCGTCACGCCGTAGAAATTGCGGATCATGCTGAACACCAGCGCCATGCCGAGCAACCCCACCGGCACGTTGAGAAAAAAGATGTAGCGCCACGACAGATACGTGGTGATGAAGCCGCCGACCGGCGGACCGATAATCGGGCCGACAAGGCCCGGCAACGTGACGAAATTCATCACCCGCACCAGGTCCTTCCGCTCGGTCGAGCGCAGTACCACCAGCCGCCCAACGGGCGACATCATCGCGCCGCCGACGCCTTGCAGGATGCGCGCCAGCACGAACTCGGCGACCGAGTTGCTGAAGCCGCACAGCACCGATGCCACGGTGAAAATGCCGATAGCGGCGCAGAACACGTTGCGCGTGCCGAGCCGATCGGCGATCCAGCCACTGGCCGGGATCACGATGGCGAGCGCGATGATATAAGCGGTGAGGCCGAGGCTGAGCCGCACCGGCGAGCTGCCGAACGCCTCCGCCATACGCGGCAAGGCGGTGACGATCACCGTCGAATCGAGCGTCTCCATGAAGAAGGCGCACGCCACGATCGCTGCGACAAAGATGGGATTGCGAAGCTGAGGCATTCGGGA
>JASHUX010000013.1 GCA_030039775.1 Alphaproteobacteria bacterium
ATCACCAGCGCATGATTGGCGACGACGATGCGGGCGCGCCGCGCGCGCCGCACGCTTTTCTCGATAAAGCATTTGTGATAATGCGGGCACGCTGAATGGATGCATTCGCCGCGCCGGTCGGTGAGGCCAAGCGAGCGCTGACGGCCGACGAGATCGGGCAGCCAGCCGGGAAAATCGCCGCCGATCATGTCGCCTTCGCGCGTCGCGGCGATCCAGCGCGCCATTAGCCCGAGCGCGATCGCGTCGTAAGGCCGCACCGGCAGGCCCGCGATCGCTTCCTCGTAATTCAGGAGACAGAGATAATTCTCTCGTCCCTTACGGATGACGACGCGGCGCGCTTTTGCCGTCGGGTCGGGATAGAGCCGGTCGAGCTCCGACCAAATTTGGTGCTGCAGATTCTTGGTGAAGGTCGAAATCCACACCGGGCCTTGGTTCTTCTCCGCCCATAGGCTCGCGGGAGCGATATAGCCCAGCGTCTTGCCGACGCCGGTGCCGGCCTCGGCGAGCACGAAATGCGGCTCGTCCGGCGCTTCGCGCGGCCGGAACGCGGTGCTGACCGCGGCGGCGTAGTCCGATTGTTGCGGCCGGGCCTCGGCGGCGTCGCCGAGCAATTCGGCGAGACGCTGGCGCGCCTCGCCCTGTTCCACCGCGACCGCGCCCGCCGGCGGCTCCGGCGCGTACTCGGCCCATTCGCTCAGCTTGCGCCATACGGTCATGCCGGCCGGCGTGTCCTGATCGCGCGGCGCCTCGCCGAGCGCGCGCAGCACGGCCTCGCCCCAAGCCCAGCCGCCGCGCTCCATCGCTTGCGCGACGGCGCGCGCCTCCGGGTCGCGCGCGAGCGACAGCTCCTGCAGCAGCGCCTCGGCGGTGGCGATCAGAGCCGCTGCTTCGCCCTCGATGCCGGCGCTGGGCGCCGGCAGATCGAGCGCGCGCACCAAGCCGCGCGGCGTCGGCAAACAGAACAAGGCCGGACGCGTGAACGCGTATAGTTCCAGCACGTCATAAGCGGGAAATACGGGCACGTTGAGCCGCCGCGCCACGGCCTTGGCATGGCACAGAAAGGGCGGCGCCGCTTTGGCGCGCGCCGCCGCCTCGTGAAGCGTCAGCGTTTCGATTTCACCGTCAGGCGTAAGCCAAGCCGCCTTGGCCGTGCCGACCACCAGAGCCGGCGCCGCAGGCAGGGCAATTCTTGTGGCGACGACGACCGGCTGCATGAGAACAAAGGATAAACAACGCCCGCGTCGCTGACAACGACAACTCTTGTTCATCCCCGCGAAAGCGGGAATCCAGGACCTGCGCTACTTGGCCCCGACCAGAGCGAAATTGGCGCCCTGCGGGTCCCGGCATTGGATCATCCATTGCCCGCCCGGCACTTCGCTCGGACCGTTGAGCACCTGGCCGCCGCCGGATTTCACCTTCGCCGCAGCCGCGCCGGCGCTCGGCACGTTGATGTAAAAGCCCCAGGCCGGCACCGGCATTTGCGCGGGCTTGGTCATTATGCCGCCGATCATCGCGTCCGGCGCGGTGCCAAAAATCTGGTACGCGCCGGCCGGACCCATATCCATCGCATCGCCTTTCACCCAGCCGAACAGCTTGCCGTAGAAGTCGAAGATCGAGGCGCCGTCACGGGCGTACAACTCGTGCCAGCCGACATGACCGGGCTTGGCGACGTCGGCAGGAGACACCTCGCCGGTGCGTGCGGAATTGAACAGGGCAAACACGGCGCCTTGCGGATCCGCGACCATCGCGAAGCGGCCGACGCCCGGAATGTCGTCGGGGCCGCGGTGGATCGTGCCGCCCGCGGCCTCGAGCGCCGCGGCCGACTTGTCGACATCGGCGACGCCGACATAACCGACCCAGCTCGCCGGCGCCCCGGCGGCCTGCATTTCATTCGAGAGCGTGAAGGCGCCCGCGACCTGATCGGCGCCGGCATAGAACAGCGTGTAATCCATTCCGGGCATCGGCGACTTGTCGGCTTTCCAGCCGACGACATCGACATAGAATTTCCCCGCCGCGGCGCCGTCGCTCGTCATCAGCTCGTACCACACGAATTTGCCGCCGGATGCCATGCGCGCCTCCACTTGTTTGCAACTTGACGAAACGAGTTGATATCAACACTATTCCGGCATGTCAAAGTCACAAAACGGCAACGCGGCGACTGCGCAACAGGGGCGAGCGACCTGCCTCTGCTTTCACGCGCAGCGCGCCGCGCGGACCTTGGCACGCCGTTTCGATGAGGCGTTTCGCCCGATCGGCATCACCAACGGGCAATACTCGATGTTGGCAGCGCTGATCCAGATCGAACCGGCAAGCGTCGGTGCACTGGCGGCGGCGCTTGGCCTGGATCGCACGACGCTGACCGCGGCGCTGAAGCCGTTGACCCGGCGCCGTCTGGTGACGGTCGCGATCGATCCGAAGGACAAGCGCAACCGGCTGCTGGCGATGACGGCGGCGGGCCGCGCCGCGCTCGCCAAGGCGCGACCGATTTGGCGCGCAACCCACCGCGAGGTCGAAGGCCTGCTCGGTCCCGGCGGCCCGGACCGCCTGCGGCGGGATCTTCGCGCGCTG
>JASHUX010000072.1 GCA_030039775.1 Alphaproteobacteria bacterium
GCGTTGCTTCCCGCTCGATCACGGCGCTGATCGGGCCGAACGGCGCCGGCAAGACGACGATGTTCAACCTGATCGGCGGCTATCAACCGCTCGATTCCGGTTCGATCCGGCTGGAAGGCCGCGAAATCGGCCGTCTGCTGCCCCGGGACATCGCGATGCTCGGCGTCGGCCGCACGTTCCAGACCGTGCAGCTCTTCGACAATATGAGCGTGCTGGAGAACGTCATGTGCGGCCGGCACCGCTTGTTGACGGCTGGGATCGTTCCCATCTGCCTGCGATTGCCGCGGGCGCGCGCCGAGGAAGCGGAGATGCGAGAGCGGGCTCAGGCGGTATTGGGCTTCGTCGGCCTGCAAAGCGCCGAGACAATCATGCCCGCCGCCCTGTCGTTCGGCCATCAACGCATGGTCGAGATGGCGCGGGCGCTGGCGTTGCAGCCACGGCTTCTGCTGATGGACGAGCCAGCGTCGGGCCTCAACGACACCGAGACGGAGCAACTGGCTGAGTTGATCCTGCGTATTGCGGCGTTGGGCATCACGGTGCTGCTGGTCGAGCACGATATGCGCCTCGTCATGGGACTTGCCGATCAAGTCGTGGTGATGGATCACGGCGAGAAGATGGCGGAAGGACCGAGCGATCGCGTGCGCGCCGATCCGCGCGTCATCGAAGCTTATCTGGGGCGTCCGCGTGACAGCGCTGCTTGAACTCGACGGCGTCGCCAGCGGCTATGGCCGCACACCCGTGCTGCACGGCGGATCGCTGACGGTGGGGGCCGGCGAGATCGTGGCGCTGATCGGTGCCAACGGCGCCGGCAAAAGCACGCTGCTCAACACGGTGATGGGATTGCTGCCGGTGACGGCGGGGGACATCCGTTTCGACGGCCGCTCGATCGCGCGCCTTCCGACGCCGGCCATCGTCCGCGCCGGCTTGGGCCAGGTGCCGGAGCGGCGGCAATTGTTCGGCACGATGAGCGTCGAGGAAAATCTGCGTATGGGCGCTTACAGCGTGGTCGACCGCGGTGCCGCAGCGGCGGCGCTCGAGGAGCAATTCGAGCGTTTCCCGATCCTCCGCGAACGGCGCCATCAGCACGCTCGCACCTTGAGCGGCGGCGAGCAACAGATGGTGGCGATTGCCCGCGCGATGATGGCGCGGCCACGGCTGATGTTGCTCGATGAGCCGTCGCTCGGCCTGGCGCCGCTCCTCGTTGAGCAGATCATGGAACAGATCGTCGCATTGCGTGCTTCCGGCAACACCATCCTTGTCGTCGAGCAGAACGCGCGCGCTGCGCTCGGCATTGCCGACCGCGGCTATGTGCTGGAGAACGGTCGCATCGTGTTAGGTGCTCCTGCCGGAGACCTGCTCAACAGCGCGTCGGTCCAGGCCGCCTATCTCGGCGGTCACGGCGAAGGCGACACACTTGAAACCCGCATCCGCGCGCGCTGCCGCGCTATCCTGGGCCGCTGACTAGGTCGGCAATCCCGGCGGCGGGGTGAAGCCGCCGAATTCACGCTCGATCAGCCCGGCGAAACCGATGGTCGTGCGGTCGGCGAACGCCGCGCCCATGATATGAAGGCCGATCGGCAGGCCGTCCTGGGTGCGGTCGATCGGTGCGACTGTGGCGGGTAGCCCGGCCAACGTCGCCACGCCCGGCCAGACGAGCTGATCGACATAGACGATTTCCTTGCCGTCGATGTCGGCGCGCTTCGCACCTTGGTCGGGATTGAAATCGTGGCGGAACGCGGCGGTCGATAGCGGCGGGCCGATGACGACGTCGAAACTCTCGAACAGGCGGCGCCACTGCGCCTTGATGCGGAAGCGCTGTTCGTCGAGCGCGACCCAATCGCGATGCGTAAGATTGATGTTGCGCAACCGGATGGCATGCAGGCTGTCGTCGCCAGGCGCTAGTTTCGCCGCTGCCTCTTCCATCGCGCGCCGCAGGTGCGCCGGCGCGCGGTTGTTGGTTTCGGCGCCGAGCAACTGCACATAAACGTGCCCGGCCAACGCCAGGTCAGGAACGAGATTGCTCGACCACGCGACCTTGGCGCCGGTTTTGTCGAGCTTGTCCGCGAAGCGTACGACCGCATCGCGGATCTCCCGCTGCGTCGGGACCAACGGGTGTTCGTCCACGACGAGAACCCGATAGTCTTTGAGAGTGGCATGGCGCGGCGGCGCCAACGCGACGCGGTAGCCGTCTGCCATCTCCAGATCGGGCCCGGCCAGGATGCCGAGTGCGAAATCGAGATCGGCAGCGGTGCGTGCCATCGGGCCGCTGACCGCAAGATCGCTGGTCCTTGTCGTTCCCGGCAGGCCCTGGCCGCGTCCCGGTATCAGCCCGTAGGTCGGCTTGTGGCCGAACACGCCGCAAAAATGCGACGGAATGCGGATCGAGCCGCCGATATCAGAGCCGAGTTCCAGCGGCACGAAGCCGGCTGCAAGTGAGGCCGCGCTGCCGCCCGACGAGCCGCCCGGCGAGTAGTCCAGATTCCAGGGATTGCGGGTGTGGCCATAAATGTCGTTGAAGCTTTGCCAGTCGGCCAGGGCGACCGGTACGTTGGTCTTGCCGACGATGATCGCGCCCGCTGCCTTGAGACGGGCGACCGTGACGGCGTCTTCGGTCGCGATATTGTCTTTGAACTCACGGAATCCCCAAGTCGTCGGCAGACCGGTAAGGTTGTACGATTCCTTCACCGTCATCGGCACGCCGAGCAGGGCACCGCGCTCGCCGGCGGCGCGGCGCCGGTCGGCGTCCTTGGCCGCGTCGCGCGCCCGGTCGAAATCGCGCACAACGACGGCGTTGATTGGGCCGTCAAATTTTTCGATCCGGGCGATCGTCTGATCGACGAGCTCGACCGCCGACACTGCCCCGCGATCCAGCACGGCCGCCATCGTCAGCGCGCTGTCATACGGATTTGCCAATCGTTGCCTCCCGCCGCCCGTTTATTTCTATAGTAGGGAATATTTGACGGAAGGGAGGGTGCGCTTGGCAAGAGAGATTTCGGGCGGCGGCCGCGATCCACGCGTGGCGCTGATGTCGCGGATGACCGCGAAACCCGGCAGGGAAGACGAACTCGTGGCGTTGATTCTCGGGTTCTACGACGAGGTCCGCGCGGCAGAGCCGGGTTGCCTGAATAACATCATGCATCGCGGCGTCGGCGAGGCACGGGCACCGTCGAGCGGGATGTTCTCCTTTCCCGTTTCGGGACGCAGCACCTTTATTTTCTACGAGGTCTATGCCGATCAGGACGCCGCGCAGCGGCATCCAACCACGCCGCATTTCGCAAAAATGGTCGCGCGGCTGGCCTATCTCATCGACGGGCCGGTCCAAGTCGAGTTTCTCGACCGGATCGGCGGCCACGAACCGCACCGCGCCGGCTGACCGACAAAAAAAGAAAGCGGCGGAAAATCTGCCGCTTTCTTCGTCATTCCGTTACAGGCGCGGGATCAGTCGCCGCGGTCCATGTCATCCGACCGCCGGTTCGGATCGGACTGGCCTTGCTGGCGATTCTGACCGCCTTGTTGGCCGCCTTGCTGCTGGCCGGGCTTCTGGCCTTGCTGGCCTTGACGTTGCTGATTCTGGCCGCCCTGTTGGCCGCCGCCATGCTGCGGCTGGCCGGGACGCTGGTGTTGGCCGCCCTGCATTTGTTGGTCGCGCTGGTGCTGCTGATCACGCTGGCCCTGATTTTGGCCCGGTTTGTTTTGCTCGTTTGCCATTTGCGGTCTCCTGGCTGGGGGAAAGCCCCATCGACCTAAAAACAGACATCCATAAACCGACGTTCCGTCACGTTTTCACTCGCGACGCGGAAGCGCTCAACCCTTAGCGCACGAGAAAATAGGCAATCACAAATACAACGATTACAGCGACCGTCGAAATCCCCAAGACATAGCGCATCGCGCCGAGTTCGACGGCCTGGCGGGATTCTTTCGGCGACAGGGTCGCGGCTTCCTCCGGCGCGCGCGGCGGATCGCGCGCGCCATGCCGCGAACGCTAGCGCGGTAGAATCGCGTTCGCTGCTCCATGCCACGAACCGTGGAACAGCCAAGGCTGACCGAACGGCAGCCGCACCACCGCAATCGGCTCATCCTCGATCCGCATCGCGTTCAGGATGATGAGGTCCGACCGGTTGTCCGGCCGCGTTACGAGCGACAGCAAAAATCCATCGCCCTCGGGTGCGTCGGCCGTCCGGGGTACGAACACCGGTTCCTGCGCCGAGCCGTCGGTTGTGTGCTCGACGCGGCCGCCGGTTTCCGCATCGTATCGCACGAGCCCGGTGCGCGACGATGAAAAGCCGTAACGATAACGCTGCATTGCGAACCGGTCGTCGATTTCGGGCATGCCGCCACCGGGACCGTTGGTGAGCGACCGCACGGTTACCTGCCCGGTCGACAGATCGAAAGTGATCCGTGAAAAAGTACCGGGCTTGAACGGCGTCGCCGGTCTGCCGTGCGCTTCCCGGAAGAAGGTGAACAGGTGGCCCGCATGCGTCGAGCCGTCGACATGCACCTTGTCGCCTTCGGTGAAGGCATTCATGAAATGCGCGATGTGCGTATCGGGCACGGCGAACCAGCGAATGTCCTTCGTAGTTCCGGATCGCGGCATGATGCCGAACATGGGCTGCAGATCGTTGTCGAACGCGTAGAAATCGCCGCCCTTCTTGACGCGGTCGACATCGACCGTGAGCGGCCAGACGTGAAAGATCAGATGGTCGCGCGTGACAGCCCAGTCATGCGTCATGCCCGGATAGGGCAGGGTGAATTCCTCTTCGCGCGCCACTGTGCCTGTCTTGTCGATGACGTGGAGCGACATCTCGCCTTCGAACCGCTTTTGTGAAAACTGGCCGTAGCTCCACCATTCCCCCGTGACCGGGTCGGTCTTGGGATGCGCGGACATGGTCTTCGTGCGCAACTGACCGCGGAATTCAGCCAGGTTCTTGGTTTCGAGCGTGATCGGATCGAGCTCGTACGGAATGCTGTCTTCGCGGAGCGCGAACAGCTTGCCGTGATGAATCCAGGCGGTCGTGTTTCCGGTATTGTCGCGATCGGTGCCCTTGGTCGCGGCATCGTCGGTGTAAGCGTTTCGATAGTGACCGTAGAGCCGCCGGCGGTTCTTTCGTTCCAGGAGAAATCGCTCGGTCTTCACATAGCGCTGAACGAAATCGACATAGCCGTTCTGAAAGTGAAACGCCGCGACCACACCGTCGCCGTTGTTCAGATTGTCGTTTTGCAGCGTCGGATAGAGCGTGTCGCCGCCGCAGCGATAAAAGCTGCCGTTCAATTCCTTGGG
>JASHUX010000014.1 GCA_030039775.1 Alphaproteobacteria bacterium
GACCATCACCTCGCCCGCGCCGGCAACCGGATCGGGCGCGTCGCCGTAGCGCAGCATCTCCGGTCCACCATGGCCCATGAGGAGAACCGCCTTCATCGTTATAACCCCATCAATCCTGCCTTGCGGCCAAGCTGCATGCGGCCGAGATATCCGGCGAATTCCTCGTATTGCGACGACATGTGGCCGCGATACATCTGCGCGTCGTTGAAGCAACGCTGCAGCCGGTTTCCTTTCTTGCTCAAGAACGAGCCGCCGGTGCGGAACATCAGATCGACCGCTTCAGCCGCAAGCTTGCCCGCTTGCTGAATCAGCGCCCATTCGCCGATCCCCTCTTTCGGCGATAGCGGCGCACCACCATTGGCCCAACGTTCGCCGCGCTCGCGATGCCGGCGGAGCATGCCCATCAGAATCATTTCCGCCGCATCGGCCATCGCCAGCGTCTGTCCCAGCTTGCGCTGATAGCGGTCGCTGTCGGCGCGAAGCAGCGTCGCATCCTCGTAGGTCTTCATCCGGAGGGCGTATTTTTCGAACTCGTCGGCCGCAGCCAACGCGGCGCCGATCACGGGTGCCGTAAGCGAGCAATGAAACGGGCCCATAAGCTGGCCCAAATACATCGGATTGCCGTGAAGGCGCGTGCCGGGCGTGCCCTCGCGGTCGCCTTCCTTCAGGAAGAACATGGTCGGCGAGCGCACCACGAAACATGCCGGGACGACGGCGTTCTCGACGCGGATCGAATTGGAGCTGCTGGCGCGCATACCCATCGTCTTGTCGCCGCCCCAGTCGTCGAGAATTTTGTATTGCGCACGGTCCACCGCGGCCCAGACCGGCGGGCCCTCGGTGCCGTTGGCGTCAAAGCTGCGGGCCAGACCGATGAAGTGGGTCGAATAGGTCGAGCCCGAGCAATAATTCCATTGGCCGGAAAGGCGATAGCTGCCGCCGGTGGCCGGCTCACACCGGCTATTGGGGTCGAGCGCGCGCGCTGGACAGACGAAGTGACCGGTATCGCCGAACAATGACCGCTGGCCTTCCTCCGGCCAGTGCGACGCTACCATCCAGCCATGCGACGCGCCGAGCGCCAGATTCCAGGCCGTACCGGGATCGCCGCGGCCGATCTCGATGATGACTTTGAAATACGTTTCGAGCGGAAATTCGTAACCGCCGAACATTCTCGGCGTGGTCATGCGATAAAAGCCAGCTTTGGTGAATTCGCGGTGCAGCGCCTCGGTGTAACCGCCCAGCACTTCCGCCTCATCGGCTTGCGCCTGCACCATCGGACGCAGCGCAACTGCGCGCGCGATCACGTCGGCCGAGGTCAGCCCTGGCTCGGGTTGGGCAATGCCGCCGATTTTTTCCGCCGGTTTTTTCACGGTAGCGTGAGCCATCTACGTTCCTGTTCCGTTATCTCACGACCATAACCGACCGCTGACATCGACGGCCAGCTTCAATTTGGCGGCCGGGGTTGCCCACTGATAGGGGCGGCCGGTTGTATCGGACAATCGGGCGACATTAAAGTGAACGGAACGAACGGAGAGGAAAGCGATGGATCCGACGCTCGAATACGTCTTTCAAATCACGGTGCGGTTCGCGTCCCGCAATCATGTCGGGACACTGCCGAGCGGAATCCGGCGCGGCTACACGCCGACCTCCGGCGGCGAGATCGCGGGGCCTCGCCTCCAAGGCCGCGTCATGCCCAACAGCGGCGGCGATTTCGCGAGTTGGTGGCCCAACGGCACCGTCGAGTTCAACGCGCAATACATGCTTGAGGCTAGCGACGGCGCGCTGATCGTCATCAAGAATCGCGGTTTCCGCCACGCGTCGCCCGACGTGCTGAAGCGCATGGAAGCGCTCGAACCGGTCGATCCCACCGAATACTACATGCGGATCGCTCCGGTCTTCGAAGCCCCGGTCGGTCCGCACCAATGGTTGAGCCAGACCGTGTTCGTTGGCACGGCCGACCGCCGCGCCGACCATTCGATCTTCCGCTATTTCGCGGTGCGTTGATCCGCTAGCGCCACAACTCGTCGGAGGCGATACGGGCGCCCTCGACTAGCGCCCGCAGCTTTGCCCAGACGATGCTGGGATGGACCGTGGCACTGGACGCGAAGGTCGCGAAGCCGCAATCGGTGCCGGCGATGACATTCTCGCGCCCCACCACGCGGGCAAAACGGACGATCCGGTCCGCGACCGCGCGCGGATGCTCGACGAAGTTCGAAACGGAATCGAGCACGCCCGGCATCACCATCTTGCCGGGCGGCAGCTTAACCTCCTCGAACACGCGCCATTCATGTTCGTGCCGGGGGTTGGCGCCTTCGAACGAAATAATCGACGCACGGGAACGCAGCACCGGCTCGACGATCTCGCGCAGCGGAATGTCGTGATTGTGCGGGCCGGCGTAATTGCCCCAGCACAGATGAAGCCTGATCCGGTCCGGCGGCACGTCGCGGAGCGCGTCGTTGAGAATATCGAGGTGAAGACGGACGACGTCGCCGAACCGCGCCAGCGAATATTTGGCGAACTGGTTGTTCCAGCCCGAGGCCAGGTCCGGGCAATCCACCTGGAGATCGAACCCGGCCGCGACGATGGCGTCGTAT
>JASHUX010000073.1 GCA_030039775.1 Alphaproteobacteria bacterium
TCATGGTCATGGACGGCCGTCGCGTCGACCGGGTGCTGGTCGTGCCGCCGAAGCCAAAGCGCCCCGCAAAGCGCTAAGCGCTATTTGCTCGTCGTCACATTCTCGAGCGTGACGAACGGCATGCGATGCTCGATCGGCCGGTAGCGCACGTTCTTCTTCATGGCGAACACTGACATGCCGTCCCACAGTGAAATCGATGCGACGTCGTCGTAGAGGAATTTCTCCATCTTCATGATCATATCGGCGCGCTTTTTATCGTTGAGTTCCGCGAGCGCGGCTGGAATTCCCTCGTCGATCTCGGGATATTTATACAGCACGTACGGCGATTTCGAATAATAGGACAAGGTCAGCGCGTCGAGCGACGGCAGGCCCGAATTCGCGACCGGCATTCCCGAAATTGAGACCAATTCGATACTCGGATCGTTCTGAACCCGCCGCACGAATTCGAAGCCGTTCGATCCCTCGATGGTCTTGAGCTGCGCATCGATACCGACCGCCTTCAGATAGAGGATCACCGCCTCGGTGGTCTGCGGAAAGCCGTAGAAATTTGCGCCGGCGGAATAGAGCGGCATCGTGAAGCCGTTGGGATAGCCCGCCTCGGTTAGTAGCTTTTTCGCCAGGACTGGATCATAGCGATAATTGTGTAGGGTTGGGTCATAGCCGAATTCACCCGGCGCCAAGCGCGGATGGCGCTCCGGCACCCCATGGAACAAGCCCTTGACGATCGCATCGCCGTCGATGGCATGCGCGATGGCTAGGCGGACGCGGCGATCGTGCCACGGCGCCTTCGTGTTCAGCATGTCGAACTCGATGCTGACGGTCGGATTGGCCGGCAGCTTGACGACGCGGAATCCTTCCTTCAGCAAGGCGTCGACCTGCGGAAACGGCGTGTCCATGATCATGTCGGCCTCGCCGGCCCGTAATTTCGCGACACGCACGTCGGGATCGCCGACGAATTCGAACCGGACATTCTTGATCGACGGCCGCTTCCCGTAATAGTCGGGAAAGGCCTTCAGGTCGAAATACTGCGCCTGCTTGTAGTCGACGAATTGGTATGGCCCGATGCCATTGGGATGACGCGCGAATTCCTTTTCGCCCACCCGGTCGTAATAGGCCTTGGATGCCGGGAAAAGACTGGTGCCGTCGAAGAAGTTGACGTCAGGCTCCTTGAAATCGAGCCGCACGGTGTAACGGTCCACCGCCGTGATCTTGGCGACGTGCTTGCCGTGGCGTGCGAATGGTCGTGTCTTCGCCATCAGGCGATCGAAGCCGAACACCACGTCGTCCGCGATGAATTCGTCGCCGGAATGGAACTTGACGCCGTGCTTCAGATGAAAGACGAGCGTCATCTTGTTGGCACTGTAGTCCCAGGTCGCCACCGTCTGACGGATCGTGCCGTCGTCGTTGTAGCTCCACAGCGCCTCATCGATATTGCGCAGGATGACGTAATTGATCGGCGGAAAAAATCCGGCGGTGATGTCAATCGAATCCGGTTCGGCGCTGGTGGCGATGACAAAGCGCTGCTGGTCTTGCGCCGGCGCCGGCATGCCGCCGGCCGCCATAAACACAGTTGCAAGGCCAAGAGCGAAAAACCGTTTCATGTCATCCTCGCCACGTTATTGGCGCGATCCTAGCGGCCTCATGGGATGCTCGCCAGCATTTGAACGAATGATGATTGCGCCGCGACCGGAACCCCCGCATCTTAGCCCGGCGGATATGTCATGGGCGTCGGAATCGGCGTAACGATCCCGATGATGCTATGGAGGGTGCGGGAAAAATGGCGCAACGATGCGCCGACGGGAGGAATGGCCGCAGCGACGGCGCGCCGCGGCGCAAATTCGTAAGCCTTCTGGCGCCAATCGCGGCGTTGCTGCTTGGCGAGCTCGCCGCATGCACCGCGACGCCGCCCGATCCGTCGGCCGGCGCGGCGCGGCAGCTCGATAGTATACGGAGCGATCCGACGGAGCTCGAGACTTTTCTGCGCGCTTTCCCCAAGGGGGCCGACCTGCACAACCATCTATCCGGTGCGATCTACGCGGAAAGCTTCATCCGTTGGGCGGTCGCCGACGGCTTGTGCATCAACAAAAAAGAACTGGCGTTGGCGAAGGGACCGTGCCGGGGGAATCTCCTTCCCGCCGCGGCGGTGCGGGACGACCGGCGGCTTTACGACGCGCTGGTGGCGGCGCTGTCGATGAAGGATTTTCGGCCCGACGGCGAGACAGGGCACGATCATTTCTTCGCCACGTTCGACAAGTTCGCCGCCGCCGAAGACGACCGCGAGGGCGACATGCTTGCCGAGGCGCTGCAGCAGGCGGCCCGGGACCACACCGTCTATCTCGAGCTGATGTGGTCGCCCGGCATGCCGGACGCGCGCAAACTAGGCAAGAAAGTCGGTTGGGATCCCAACCTTGTCGAACTGCACACCAAGATCGTTCGCGCCGGCATCGACAAGATCGTCACCCAGGTACACGCCGCAATGAACCAGCGCGAGGCACGCGCCCACGCGCTCCTCCATTGCGCCGAGCGGGCGAAGCGCCAGCCCGGATGTGACGTCACTGTGCGCTACCTTGCGCAGATCATCCGTGTCTTTCCCCCGGTTCAGGTGTTTGCCCAAGATGTTCTCGCCTTTCGCCTAGTCGAGACCGATCCGCGCTTCGTCGGGTTGAATATCGTCGGACCGGAGGACGATCCGACCAGCCTACGCGATTACTCGCTCCACATGCGGATGTTCAGTTATCTCCACCATGTCGATCCGCAAATCCCGTTGTCGCTCCACGCCGGCGAACTGGTGGCGGGCCATCGCGGCGGGTTGCGCCGTGTCCGGGCCGAGGATTTGCGCTTCCACATCCGCGAAGCGATTGAGACCGCCGCGGCGCGGCGTATCGGCCATGGTGTCGATATCGAGCACGAGGACGATTGGCAGCAACTGATGGCCGAGATGGCGCAACGTCATATCCTGGTTGAGATCAACCTCACCAGTAACGCGCAAATTCTCGGCGTCACAGGCACGGCGCATCCGTTCATGACTTACTGGGCGGCGGGCGTACCAGTCGCGCTCTCGACCGATGACGAGGGGGTCGAGCGCATCGACCTGACCCACGAATATGTCCGGGCCACCGAGGAATATCATCTCAGCTTCAAGCAGCTCGTCACGCTGTCGCGCAACGCCGTCGCTTACGGCTTTTTGCCGGGCGCCAATCTGTGGCGCGACGTGGATCGTTTCGTCCCAGCCGAGGCTTGCGCTGACGACGACCTCGGTTCGGCCGAACCCGGTACCGCTTGCGCCGCGTTCCTGGCGAAAAGCGAGAAGGCGCGGCTGCAATGGAAGCTCGAGGGCGAGTTGGCTCGGTTCGAAGGCGCCTATCAGTGAAGCGTTTCTAGCCGCGGCGCGACCTCGTGCATGAACAACTCCATTGACCGCTCGCGTGCCTCGCCGCTGGCCCAATCCTTGCCCATCACCAAAAGCAGCGTCCCGAAGCCGCCGGATTGTTCGCAGACGTCGCGAAGCTGCGCGAACACAGTGTCGGGATCGCCGCCGATGAACAGGCCGGTATCGAAGGCTTGATCGAACGTCAGGTCGGCCGCATTGACGCCGGGCGGCAAATACCCTTTGAACCGTTCGGGATTGACGCGTTTCCACTCCTCGATCGCCTTTTGCACGTCATCGCGGAGCGTGTTGCGCGCCTTGGCGACGCTGTCCGCGACGAAGACATGCCGCGCCACGGTAAGCTGGGCCCGCGTGCCCTTTCCCCGGGTCTCGGCCGCGGCATTGAGATCGGCCTTTGCCTTCGCGGCAATGGCGCCCGGCGCGTCGAATTGCGGAACGATCATGGTCCAACCCTGCTCCGCCGCCATCCGGATTAGCGCCAGCTGCCCGGTCGCGACCGCGACAGGCGGATGCGGCGACTGATAGCAGCATGGGGTAATGGTTATGCCGGTGCCTTGCCAATATTTGCCGTGCCAATCGAAGGGCTCGGTTGCGGTCCACGCCTTCAACACGAATTCGATCGACTCCATCATCATCGGATGGCGCATATCGTTGGTCAGGCCGCGTCGCTCCATGTTACGCACGAACGGCACGCCGGATCCGAAACCGAAGAGATAACGTCCGCGGAGCAAGTGATCGCACATGGCCGCGCTGACCGCGAGGTCGAGCGGATGGAATGGCGGCGACAACCGCACAGCCGGGCCCAGCTTGATCCGTGACGTGACGCCCACCGCCTTGGAGATCATCAGTTCGGCGAGCGGCACCGCGTCCGGGAGCCACGAGCCCATATGCTCGCTGACCCAGGCCTCGTGATAGCCGAGCCGGTCGGCGGCGACGATCTCGGCCAGATCTTCGTCATAACTATCCGCCGCGACCTTGTTGTGCCGCAGGCCATTCGAAAAAATACCGAATTTCATCGTGTCTAGGCCCCGTTCTTGGTTCCGGCTAGTGTATTGGGTGGCGACATTCCTCGACAAGGATAGGCGATGCCGGATGCGAAAGTAGCCTTGGTGATCGGCGCCGGCGACGCGACCGGCGGCGCCATTGCCCAGCGCTTCGCCCGCGAGGGCTTCACCGCCTGTGTCACCCGACGCCACGCCGACAAGCTTCAGCCGCTGGTGCACCAGATCGAGGCAAACGGCGGCAAGGTGCGGGCCTTCGGCTCCGACGCCCGCAAGGAAGAGGCGATGGTCGCGCTCGTGGACGAGATCGAGCGCGACATCGGCCCGATCGAGGTCGCGGTCCACAATATAGGCGCCAATGTCCGGTTTCCGATCCGCGAAACCACCAGCCGCGTCTATTTCAAGGTCTGGGAAATGGCGGCGTTCAGCGGCTTTCTCATGGGTCGCGAAGCGGCGCGCGTCATGGTACCACGCGGACACGGCACTATCCTGTTCACCGGCGCCACCGCGTCGATGCGCGGCCGCGACGGCTTCGCCGCGTTCTCCGGCGCCAAGCATGCGCTCCGCGCGCTTGCGCAAAGCATGGCGCGGGAACTCGGCCCGCAGGGTATCCATATCGCGCATATCGTGGTCGATGGCGCGATCGACACTGAATTCATCCGCACGGTGGCGCCCGATCGCTACGCGTTGAAGGACCGGGATGGCATCCTCAACCCCGAGCACATCGCAGAAAATTACTGGCGGCTCCACGTCCAACCGCGCGACGCGTGGACCCATGAGCTCGATCTGCGGCCCTGGCTCGAGCAATGGTGACGGGAGGAACGCGGTGAACGTCGAATTTCTCTACGATTTCGGCAGCCCCAACGCCTACTTCGCACATCGTGTCGTTCCGCAAAGCGAGACGCGCACGGGGGTCAAATTTACCTATGTGCCGATCCTGCTCGGCGGCGTCTTCAAGGCGACCAACAACAAATCGCCGGTCGTGCAATTCGCGGGCATCAAGAACAAGCTGGAATACGATCGGCTCGAGATCGACCGGTTCATCACGAAGCACGCCCTGACCAAATTCCATTGGAACAACAATTTCCCGGTCAACACGCTGGCGATCATGCGCGGCGCGGTTGCCGCCGAGATGGACGGCGTCGCGCCGGCCTATATCGAGGCGATGTTCCGCGGCATGTGGGAGGAAGGCCGCAAGCTCGACGATCCCGCGGTCATCGTGGCGACGCTCAAAGAAGCGGGACTCGACGGCGAGCGCCTCGCCGCACGAACCCAAGAACAAGCGGTGAAAGACAGGCTCATTGCCAACACCGATAGTGCCGTGGCGCGCGGCACGTTCGGCGCCCCGACTTTCTTCGTCGATGGCGAGATCTATTTCGGCAAGGACCGGTTGCGCGACGTCGAGGAGGCGATCGTCGCGGCGAAATAGCTATTCCGCCGCTTCAGCCTTCGGCTCCGGCACCTTGTCGCGCATAGTGACGAATTCCTCGCCCGCGGTCGGGTGAATACCGACGGTCTGGTCGAACTGGCGCTTGGTGGCGCCGCATTTGATCGCGACTGCCAGGCCTTGGATCAATTCCGGCGCGTCCGGCCCGACCATGTGACAGCCGAGCACGCGGTCGGTCTTTCGGTCCACCACCAGCTTCATCATGGTGCGCTCGCCGCGGCCGGACAGCGTGTTCTTCATCGGCCTAAAACGTGCGCGGTAGATATCGAGGGCGCCGAACTGTTTGCGCGCATCGTGCTCGGTCAAGCCGACCGTGCCGACCGACGGTATGCTGAACACTGCGCTCGGCACGTTGGCGTGATCCATCTCGATGGGATTGTCGTTGAACAGCGTTTCGGCGACCGCGCGGCCCTCGGCAATGGCGACCGGCGTCAGATTGAGGCGATCCGTCACGTCGCCGATAGCATAAATGCTCGGCACCGAGCTGCGCGACCAACTATCGACCATGATGGCGCCGTTCGGTTTCAGCTTCGCGCCCGCTTCTTCGAGTCCGATATTTTTCGTGTAGGGCGCGCGGCCGATCGCGTACAGCACTTTGTCCGCCATGAGATCGTCGCCCTTGCCAAGGACGACCCGGAACGCGTCGCGCGCCTTTTTGATCGCGCCGATTTGCGTGTGGGAAACAATGTTGATGCCGCGCGCGGTCATCTCCTCGGTCAGCGTCGTGCGGATATCCTCGTCGAAGCCGCGCAGGACCTTGTCGCCGCGAATCACGATGGTGACATCAGCGCCGACGCCCTTGAAGATGCCGGCGAACTCGCAAGCGATATAGCCGCCGCCGGCAATCACGACCTGCTTCGGCATCGCCGACAGATCGAGCGCCTCGTTTGAGGTAATGGCATGCTCAATACCGGGAATCGACGGCAAGATCGGTCGCGCTCCAGTCGCGACCATGATGTTCGCCGTGGTGTGCCGTTTGCCAAGGACCTCGATCGTATGCGGATCGACGATCGTCGCCCTGCCCTCGAACAGCGTGACATTCGCGTTCTTTAACAGATTGCGATAAATGCCTTCGAGCCGATCGAGTTCCTTGTTCTTGTTGGCGATGAGTTTGGCCCAATCGAAACGCGGCGCCGGTACGTGCCAGCCGTAGCCTGCGGCGTCGGCGAAATCGTCGGCGAACTCGGCGGCGTAGACGAGGAACTTCTTCGGCACGCAGCCGCGCATGACGCACGTACCGCCGACGCGCCAATCCTCGCAGATGGCGACACGGGCGCCATAAGAGCCTGCGCGGCGCGACGAGGCAACGCCGCCCGACCCGGCGCCGATAGTGATCATATCGAAATGGTATTTGGCCATACGGCAGCCTACTCCACGGTCACGCTCTTGGCGAGATTCCGCGGCTGATCGACGTCTGTGCCTTTCAGCACGGCGACGTGATAGGCCAGGAGCTGGATGGGGATGGCGTAGAGGATCGGCGCCACGAATGGATCGCAGCGCGGCACTTCGATCCCGGCCAACAGATGGCCCTTCATCCGCTCGATACCCCAACGCTCCGAAATCATCACGACCTTGCCGCCGCGCGCGATGGTTTCCTGCACGTTGGAAAAGGTCTTTTCGAACAGCGCGTCCATCGGCGCGATGACGATGACGGGAACGTTGTCGTCGATCAGCGCGATCGGCCCATGCTTCATCTCGCCGGCGGCATAACCTTCGGCGTGGATGTAGGAAATCTCCTTGAGCTTCAGGGCGCCTTCGAGCGCCAGCGGATAGGAGCTGCCGCGGCCGAGATAGAGCACGTCGCGCGCCTCGGCGATACGGCCCGCGAGCTTGGCGATCGCGCCGTCGTGGTTGAGCAGTTCGCCGGCGCGGCCCGGCACTTCGGCCAGCGCCGCCGAGATCGCGGCTTCGCGATTGCTGCCGATGGCGCCCCGCGCCCGGGCCAGCGCGACCGCGAAACAAGCGAGCACGGCAAGCTGCGTCGTGAAGGCCTTGGTCGATGCAACACCGATTTCGGGGCCCGCGTGGGTGCCGAGCACCACGTCGCTTTCGCGGGCGATGGTGCTTTCCGGCTGATTGACGACGCTCAGCACGTGCTGCCCCTGCGCCCTGGCATAACGCAGGCTCGCTAGTGTGTCGGCGGTTTCCCCCGATTGTGAGATTAGGATCGTCAACCCGCCCGCTGGCAGCGCCGCCTCGCGATAGCGGAATTCCGACGCCACGTCGACCTCGACCGACACACGCGCCAACTGCTCGATCCAGTACTTCGCGACGATTCCGGCGTGATACGCGGTACCACAGGCCAGAATGGTGATTTTCGGCGGCGATGCCAGATCGAACGGGAGTGCCGGCAGCACGACGCGGTGGGTGGCGGGATTGACATAGGCGTTGAGCGTGTCGCCGATCACCGCCGGCTGCTCGAAAATCTCCTTTTTCATAAAATGGGCGTGGTCGCCCTTACCGATCGACGCGCCCGACAGCGCGGTCTCCCGCAGGGGGCGCTCGACGACCTTGTTGTTCGCGTCGCGGACGGTGACCCCGCTGCGCCTGACCTCCGCCCAATCGCCTTCCTCGAGATAAAGGAGACGCCGCGTCAACGGCGCAAGCGCCAGCGCGTCCGAGCCGAGGAACATCTCGCCGTCGCCAAATCCCACCGCCAGCGGGCTGTTACGTCGCGCGCCGATCAACAGATCGTCCGTACCAGCGAACATGATAACCAGGCCGAAAGCGCCTTCGAGGCGCGGCAAGGTCTTGGCGACCGCCTCGACCGGGGTCAGCCCCTCGCGCTGAAATTGGGTGACCAGCCGCACGACGGCCTCGGTGTCGGTCTCGGTCTCGAAGCGATGGCCGAGCGCGGTCAGTTCGTCCTTCAGAGTCTGAAAATTCTCGATGATGCCGTTATGCACCACCGCGACCCGATCGCTGGCGATCGGATGCGCGTTGCTTTCCGACGGGACGCCATGCGTCGCCCAGCGCGTGTGGCCGATGCCGATCCGCCCCTGCATCGGTGACCCCGTTAA
This sequence comes from Alphaproteobacteria bacterium, assembly GCA_030039775.1. Classification (GTDB taxonomy): domain Bacteria; phylum Pseudomonadota; class Alphaproteobacteria; order ATCC43930; family CGMCC-115725; genus JAATGI01. The sequence goes on from JASHUX010000073.1 coordinate 8,857, forward strand.
CCGCGCCGCCAGCCGGTCGAGCTTGCCTTCGGCGCGGCGACGTTCAATCCGGCCGTCGACGAGCGTTGCCACGCCGGCGGAATCGTAGCCGCGATACTCCAAGCGCCGCAGTCCCTCGACCAGCAGCGGCACGACGTCGTTGCGGCCGATAATGCCGATAATGCCGCACATCAGCGCGCGCTGCCCTTTTTCTTCGGATGTTTCTTGCGCCACGCGGCGGCGGCGCCAGCCTTCGTCACCTGGCGCGCTCGACCCAGCGCCAGCGCGTCCGCCGGCACATCCTCGGTGATCGTGCTGCCCGCGGCGACGATCGCACCGTCCGCGATCTTGATCGGCGCCACCAGCGACGCATTGGTGCCGACGAACACATCGGCGCCGATCTCGGTGCGGTGCTTGTCGACGCCGTCATAGTTGCAGGTGATGGTGCCGGCGCCCACGTTGGTGCGGGCGCCGACGCTGGCGTCGCCGAGATACGCCAGATGGTTAGCCTTCACGCCATCGTCGAGCCGCGAATTCTTCACCTCGACAAAATTGCCGATATGAACATCTTCGCCCAGATCGGCGCCGGGCCGCAGCCGCGCGAACGGGCCAATACGGGCGTTGTCGCCCACGGTCGCGCCCGCGATGTGGCTGAAACCCAGGATTTCGACATTGCGACCGATGGTGACGCCTGGCCCGAACAGGACGCTCGGACCGATCGTACTGTCGGGACCAATGCGTGTATCGGCGGCGAGGAACACCGTCTCCGGCGCTAGCAGCGTGACGCCGTCCCGCATCAGCTTCAGCCGCAACCGGCGCTGCATTAGCGCCTCGACATGGGCCAACTCGGCGCGGTCGTTGACGCCGGCCATGTCTTCCGCTGGCACTTCAACGGCGCGCACCTTGCGCCCGCGCCGACGTGCGGCGCCGACAATGTCGGTCAGGTAGTATTCCCTTTGGACATTGTTGCGGTCGACGGCGCTCAGCAAGTCAAACAGCTGCGCCGTCGCCATTACCATCGGCCCGGCATTGACGAAGCCGATCACACGCTGCGCCGTATTGCAATCCCGCGCTTCGACGATGGCTTCAAGCATATCATCGTCGCCGACGATCAGCCTGCCATAGGCGGCGGGGTCGGCCGGCCGCATGCCGGCAACAACGAGATCGGCTGACGAACGTGCGGCAAGCAGCGCCTCGATCGTTCCAGACGTGACGAGCGGAGTATCGCCATAGAGCACCAGCACGTCACCGGCAAAATCCTTAAGCGCCGATTTCGCGGCAGCGACCGCGTCGCCGGTCCCGAGCGCCTCGCGCTGCACCACGTATTCGACGCCTTGCGCCGGCGGCATCGCCTCATCCATACCGGGAGCGATGACGACAATGGTTCGCGTCGGCGCGAGCGAACGCGCCGCCGTCACGACATGCTCGATCATGGGGATGCAAGCGACGGGATGAAGCACCTTCGGCACCGCCGACTTCATGCGGGTGCTCTGACCGGCGCCTAGAATGATCACGGCGAAGGAGCGCTTTGCCATTGCAAGAATCATAGCCGCGGAGGGTCAAAGCGATAATAAAGAATTACGACTCGATATGAACGGGATAACGTTTCGGAAACCAAGAAAACCTCGGCATTTCCTTGACATAGAAGGCAGGGCGACCCTTAATCCCGGCCCTGGGGCGCGTAGCTCAGTGGGAGAGCACCGTGTTCACACCGCGGGGGTCGCAAGTTCAATCCTTGCCGCGCCCACCATCCCCTTAAAATAGATCCGGATAGTGCGCGGCCAGTTGCTGCTCGATATCGTCGATGCCCGTCAGCGCGTCGGGCGGCTCTCGGTTCGGTAGAGCACGCCCTAGATCGTAGCACAACCACGCCAGGTCGAGACGCGACGCACGGGCAAAGTGATCCCCCAGTTCCCGGTAGAGCGCCGGAATATGGGCATCGCCAGCGAAGGCCGCAGCAAAGGCCTTTGCCGCCGCCTCCCGGTCGCCGCTCTCGCTCTGCAACCGCGCGATGAACACATCGACGACATAGCCGTTCGGCACGTCCGAGCGATCGATGTCACGCCAAATTGCCAGCGCCTTCGCGGGGTCGCGGTCCTGTAGCGCCGTCGCCTTGAACATCGCCCCCGATCGTGGATCGCCGCGCAGTTCGCGGTCGATCTCGGCTTTGCTCAAGCATGGACCAACCGATGCCGCCTCATCGCAGCGCGTCGCCGCGCGGCCCCAGCGCAGCGCCAGTTCAGTCAGCTGCAGCGCCGCCGCAAACTTATGCCCGTTCTTGAAATCGTCCTGGATGGCGGCGCGATCGCTGGCGATACCTTTTTCGCGGTCCTCCGGAACGATCACTGCTTTTCCCATCCGCGGCAAGACTTCGCGCAACAGCCCGACGTCGGGATCGTCGGTGCCCCATGGCAGCAGCACCACGCTCAGGCGAGGTGGCATCGGAAAATCGCCGGCCAGGGTGGTTGCACTGCGCAGCCGCAGGGAAATTTTCTCGGTCTTTCCGCGGGCCTCGCTCGTGAAATCGAGCCGCTTCGGCAGTTGACCGTTCGCGCCGAGCCAGCGCGCGATGCTCGGGTGGAACGAGAGTCTGCGCAGGAATGTGCCGTAGGCGTGATCGACATCGGACGGCACCGCGGTATCGCTTGGGATGACCGACGCCACTTCGTGACTGGCATAGTCGAACACGGTCGCATCGCCGTCCCGATGCGGCGAGACCTCTCCCGGCAGCTTTCCCGCGCCGGTGATGCCGAGTTCGCTCTCGATCCAAAATGGGTCGAGGCTCTGCGGCACGTCGGAATGATCCTTGGTAAGCGCGGCCGCGATCTCCATACGCCGCACCAACTCCACGCGACGAAACATGACGTCGCCATAAAGCGACAGATTGACCACCGTGCCGGCGTCTTCGTCGACGATAAAGCGCCGCCGCAGTCGCAGATCGGTGATTGTCATGCGCTTGCTGTCGACCAGCGCGACATAATCCGCCCCGATCCAGGCCGTAATCGGCGCGACGGTTTCGCCGTCCCGCGTCCGGTCGAAGACGATCCGCAATTGTGTTTGGTCGGTTTCGTTGCCTCGCAACGCCAGGATCCTTTTCGGCAGCTGTATCGGGTTCGCAGCATCGTCGGCCGCCAATCCCCGATTTTCCGCCGCCGCCGCGCACAGCGCCAGCGCCGCAATCAACACGCGACGGATCGGCGTCACGTTCAGACCGCGTCCGACTGGCGCTCCGGGAGCGCGCGTTCGAAGGCTTCGAGCTTCATGCAATTGTCGAAGACGCGGCGAATAGCGGGATACGGCGTCATGTCGAAGCTGGGATAGATCCGCGCATTGAACACGCCCGGCACCAGGCAGATATCGGCCATGCCGGGCCGGTCGCCGTGACAAAATTTGCCTGTGCGCGGATCGCCGGCCAACATCGGTTCGATGCCGTCGAAACCGAGCTTTGTCCAGTGATTCATCCACGTCTCCAGCGCTTTTTCGTCGTGACCCAGATCGTGCAGGATATAGCGGCGGACGCGGAGATTGTTAATCGGATGAATCTCGCAGGCGATATCCATGGCGATCGCGCGGACGCGGGCGCGGTCCGCTGGCGTTTTCGGCAGCAGCGGCGGTTCGGGATGAGTTTCCTCGAGATACTCGATGATCGCCAGCGATTGATCGACGACGATGTCGCCGTCAATCAGCGTCGGCACCGTACCCATCGGATTGAGCTTAAGATAATCGCCGCGACGCTGCTCGTTCGCGCGCAAATTGATCGGCACCTGATCGAAAGCGAGGCCCTTCAGATTGAGCGCGATGCGCGTGCGGAACGCAGCCGAAGAACGGAAGAACCCATATAGCTCCATGCTGCCAGTCTGACGGGGTCGCGCCTCGTGTCAAGGTTGCTAGCGCGTTTGAGCGTTCAGATCTCCATGTTATAAGGCGCCGGCAAAGCTAAGGAGGCACCGGCATGGCCGGAGAAACCATCCTTGTTCTCAACGGTCCCAACTTGAACCTGTTGGGAGTGCGCGAACCGAGCATCTACGGCAACGATACATTGGCCGAGATTGAGGAGTCGTGCCTCGAACGCTGTGCGGAGCTGGAACTGAAGCTCGATTTCCGGCAATCCAATCACGAGGGCGAGCTGGTGACGTGGATTCAGGACGCGCGCGGTACAGCCGCCGGAATCATCATCAACGCCGCCGCCTTGTCGCATACCTCGATCGCGATTCTCGACGCGCTCAAATCCGCGGAGCTACCGGTGATCGAAGTGCATCTATCGAACATCTTCAAGCGCGAGCCGTTCCGCCATAGCTCCTATGTCAGCATGGCCGCGGACGGCGTGATTTGCGGCCTCGGCCCGCAAGGCTATCTGCTGGCGCTCGACGCGCTGTGGCGGCTGTTGCACGGCGATGACGAAGAGCCCTGATGCCGGACGAAAAGCCCCTCGATCCTACCGTCGGCGATTTGGTTCGCGCGCTGGCGGCGTTACTGGACGAAGTCAACCTGAGCGAAATCGAATACGCACAAGGGGAGCGGCGCGTGCGCGTGGCGCGAAACACGGCCGCGACGTCGGTCACGGTGGCGCCAGCGCCCATTGCCGCGCCGGTTGCCCATACGCCGCTCAGCGCCATCGAACCGGCCGGTACGATCAAAGCTCCCATGGTTGGCACTGTTTATCTTGCGCCCAATCCTGACGCCGCGCCGTTTATCAAGATCGGCGATACGGTGCGCGAAGGCCAAACCCTGCTGATCGTCGAGGCAATGAAAGTCATGAACCACATCGCCGCGCCGCGCGCCGGCCGCGTCGCGGCCATTCTGGTGGCCGATGGCATGCCGATCGAATACGACCAGCCCTTGCTCGTCCTCGAGTAGATGTTTGAAAAAGTCCTCATTGCCAATCGCGGCGAGATCGCGCTGCGTATTCATCGCGCCTGCCGCGAAATGGGCATCCGCACCGTCGCCGTCCATTCGACCGCCGACGCCAACGCCATGCATGTCCGCCTGGCCGACGAAAGCGTGTGCATCGGCCCGGCGCCGGCGCGCGATTCCTATTTGAACATTCCGGCGATCCTGTCCGCGGCGGCGATCACGGGTGCCGACGCGATTCATCCCGGCGTCGGCTTCCTGTCCGAAAACGCGCGTTTCGCCAACATGGTAGCGGAGCACGGTTTCGTCTTCATCGGCCCGACGTCCGAGCATCTGCGCCTGATGGGCGATAAGGTCACAGCAAAGCAGGCGGCCCGCGATTTCGGCATTCCGACCGTACCGGGTTCGGACGGCGCGGTCGCCGATATCGACGAAGCGCGGAAGCTTGCCGACGGTATCGGTTATCCGATCCTCATCAAAGCTGCGGCAGGCGGCGGCGGGCGCGGCATGCGCGTCGCCGCGACCGAAGCGTCGTTGGCCGAGGCCTTCGCCACCGCCGCCGCCGAAGCGCGGGCGGCATTTGGTAATCCGCAAGTCTATCTCGAACGCTATCTCGGCCGGCCGCGCCATATCGAGGTGCAGATCCTTGCCGACGGCCAGGGCGGCGTCGTGCATCTGGGCGAGCGCGACTGCTCGCTGCAGCGCAAGCATCAGAAGCTGCTCGAGGAGACCCCATCGCCAGCGCTTAATGCCGGCGAGCGCGCGATGGTGACAAAACTCGCCACCGATGCTGTCGCGCAGCTCGGTTATTGCGGCGCCGGCACGCTAGAGTTCCTGTATCAGGACAGCGCGTTTTTCTTCATCGAAATGAACACGCGGCTCCAGGTCGAGCATCCGATTTCGGAAATGGTCACCGGCGTCGATATCGTACGGGAGCAACTGCGCGTCGCCGACGGCCTGCCTCTATCGATGCGCCAATCTGACATCGTTCTGTCGGGGCATGCCATCGAGTGCCGGATCAATGCGGAAAATTCGGTCAGCTTCCGTCCTTCGCCGGGTCAGATCACGGCGTATTTGGCGCCGGGCGGGCTCGGTGTCAGGGTCGATAGCGCGCTCTATGAAGGCTATATTGTGCCGCCACATTACGACTCGCTTGTGGCAAAGCTGATCTTGCACGGCACCGGCCGGAACGAATGCATCATGCGGATGCGGCGCGCGCTCGAGGAATATGTCATTACCGGCATCGACACGACGATCCCGCTGCATCAGCGGCTGGCTGCTGAGCCCGATTTCATCGACGGCAATTACGACGTGCACTGGCTTGAGCGGTTCGTGGCCCGGGCACAGCCGTGACGCAGCAGCTCGACGCGGACTTGCTGCTGCGGGCCTATGCCGCCGGAATTTTTCCGATGGCCGATTCGGCCGACGCGCCGGACCTTTTCTGGGTCGATCCCGAAGAGCGCGGGATCATTCCGCTCGAC